>JAPYSD010000498.1 GCA_029936705.1 Croceicoccus sp.
GATGCAGCCCGGCGCGAACTAGCGCCGGGCGGGCCGCCCCGCGCCATCGTATTCGCTACCAACAGCGCGCGAAAAGGCGTATGATTTCCCCATCAACGACTCCAGTTGTTGGAGCCGCGCCTGCGGGCGTAGCAAGCACAGGAGGAGATCATGCGTATCCCTCATGCACCAAGGTCGGGTTCGGCCATTCGCGGCCCCGACTATCACGACCATAATGCCCACTGGCACGTCCACTCGCCCCAGGTCGACTGGGGTCACGTGGCCGCGGGCGTGGCGGCCCTGGTGATCGCCGTCGTCGTGATGTGGTTCTTCTACCAGCCCTGACCGGGCGGGCCGTTGGCGGCCCATCAGGCGTCCACCGTCCGCACCCTGCCGCGCTGCCGGCAGGGGCGGGCGGGTGACGCTAAGCCGCTGTTCCGGCAGCAGTCCGCATAAGTTCGGAACAATACTCTTCGCCGCGCGCTAATCGCATAAGCACTCACCGCGCTTCGAGGAGAGAAAAGCATGGCCGAAATTCCCGTAGAGAAGAAATCATCGTCCAAGACATGGCTCTGGCTGCTACTTGCAGCATTGCTGGTCGTCCTGATCATCTGGTGGCTGGCATCTTCCGATGACGATGTCGAAACGGCCGCGGTGGACAATACGCAGGTCGAACAGGTCGATACCGCGACCCCGGCCGCCGCGACCGGCGCGATGACGCTGGCTGCGATCATGGCGCAGCCGCAGGACTATATCGGCCAGGAATTCACCGGCGAAGTCGACGTGGGCGGTCCGCTGACCGATCGCGGCTTCTGGGTCGAGAATGACGGCGCCCGCATGTATGCCATCATCATCGACCAGCCGCGCGAAGTGCCGCTCGACATCAATCCGGGCCAGCATCTGCAGATCAATGGCGGCACCATCCGCGAGGGCGGCGACGTCGGCGACGTGGAAGGCGTTCCGCTGGACGACGATACCCGTGCCGTCCTGCGTGACCAGCCTGCCTTCATGATGGTCGACGAAAGCAACATCGAGATACTCGAAGACGCCTGAGCGTCTGAGGAAAGGAACATCACATGACCGATACACATGACCGCTTCGACGAGCTCGAAGACTTGGGCAAGTGGGACCTCGTCAATCACGAGCAGGACATCCGGGGCTTCCCCGTGCTCGACCACACCGGCAAGTCCTATGGCACCGTCAAGGAGCTGCTTGTCGACAAGAAGAAGGAGCATGTCGCCGCCGTCAGGCTCGACGATGGGCGCATGGTCGCCGTCAGCAACCTGGAAATCCGCAACCGCGAGGTGATCTATCACCACGACGGCGCGGCCTCCCGCATGGACTATGCGCAGGTGCGCCGTCCGGGCTGATCGTGGCGGGCTGATTTCAGGCCACATCATCGACACGAACCGGGGGCCGGGGCTGCATCGCGCAGTTCCCGGCCCCCGTTCATTGGGGGCCGCCACGACCGGCGAACACGCCGAATACGGCGCCCATCATCGATTTAGTCGATCAATCCAAGCGATCATTCGCGCTTGGGCACCCTGCTGCCGCGATGTATATCCTTGCGAACAAGGACGGGTAACCCTCAGCAGGAGAAGGATAAGATGGACGCCAAGACGAAAGACCCGCTGCAGGGAGGATGCCCGGTCCAGCACGAGGCGCGCAAGTCGCTGCTCGGCCGCACCAATCGCGACTGGTGGCCCAACCAGCTCTCGCTCGACATCCTGCACCAGGGCTACACCAACCCCGGACCCTTCGATCCCGACTTCGACTATGCCGAGGCGTTCAATGCCCTCGATTACGAAGCGGTTAAGCGCGACCTCCACGCGCTGATGACCGACAGCCAGCCGTGGTGGCCCGCGGACTATGGCCATTACGGCCCGTTCTTCATCCGCATGGCATGGCACAGCGCGGGCACCTATCGCATCCAGGACGGCCGCGGCGGCGCAGGCAGCGGACAGCAGCGCTTCGCCCCGCTCAATAGCTGGCCCGACAACGCCAACCTGGACAAGGCGCGCCGCCTGCTGTGGCCGATCAAGCAGAAATACGGCAAGCACCTCAGCTGGGCCGACCTGATGATCATGGCGGGCAATGTCGCGTTCGAATCCATGGGCGCGCCCGTGTTCGGCTTTGGCGGCGGCCGCGCCGACACGTTCGAGCCCGAGACCGACGTGTATTGGGGGACCGAGGAATACTGGGTCGGCCAGGAAGGGAACGAGACCCGCATCCAGCCCGACAAGGAGCTCGAGCTGGAAGACCCGCTCGCCGCGATCCAGATGGGGCTGATCTACGTGAACCCCGAAGGGCCCGGCGGCGATCCCGACCCGATGGGCAGCGCGCGCGACATCCGCAAGACGTTCGGCAACATGGGCATGAACGATACGGAAACCGCCGCGCTTACGGTCGGCGGCCACACGTTCGGCAAGTGCCACGGCGCGGGCGATGCCTCGCTGGTCGGGGCAGAGCCGGAAGGCGCGGATATCGCGATGCAGGGTCTGGGCTGGACGTCCAGCCATGAAAGCGGCGTGGGCGATCACACGATCACCAGCGGGCTGGAAGGCGCGTGGACCCCGACCCCGACGAAGTGGGACATGAGCTATTTCGACATGCTGCTCGACCACGAGTACGAGCTGGTCCGCAGCCCCGCCGGCGCGCAGCAGTGGACGCCCGTGGGAACTCCGCCCGAGACGCTGGCCCCGCAGGCGCACGACCCGTCGAAGAAGCAGCCGACCATGATGACCACCGCCGACATGGCGATGAAAGTCGACCCCGAATATCGCAGGATCATGGAGAAGTTCCGCGCCGATCCCGACTATTTCGCCGACCAGTTCGCCCGCGCCTGGTTCAAGCTGTGCCACCGCGACATGGGTCCCAAGTCCCGCTACCACGGACCCGAGGTGCCCGAAGAGGACCTGATCTGGCAGGACCCGCTGCCCGCGCTGGACCACCCGGTCGTGGACGCAGCCGACATCAAGGCGCTGAAGGAGAAGATCCTGGCTAGCGG
>JAPYSD010000499.1 GCA_029936705.1 Croceicoccus sp.
ACTGCGGCCTGTGCCGCGATCCGGACTGGACGTATGAAGCGAAAGGGCTCTGACAAGCCTTGGCTCGGGAAGCAAAACCTCATCCGAGCGAAACCTTTTGACCATCGGCCATTAGCCCGACGTGACCGGTATTGGGACAGCGCTGCGTATTGCATAGGGCTGGACGGATGCCCGGGATGACCTATATACCGAACGGTATGGAATGCTCCGCTGCCAGCACAAAGACAAAGGGTCGCCCCCGGGAATTCGATCCCGACGTGGCGCTTGCGGCGGCATTGCGCGTTTTCTGGCAGCAGGGTTACGAAGGCGCGTCGATGGCCATGCTGACCGACGCGATGGGCATTGCCAAGCCCAGCATCTATTCGTGCTTCGGCAACAAGGAAGCGCTCTTCAAGCAGGCTCTCGATCTCTATGAGCGGGAGAAGTTGGCCTATATCGGTGCAGCGATCGCTGCGCCCAATGCGCGAACCGTGGCCGAGCGGCTGCTTCGCGGCGCGGTGGAAACCCACGCAAATGCGCAGGATCCGCAAGGCTGCATGGGCGTGATGAGCATGATCGGCTGCAAGCCGGAAGATGCCTCGATCCGGGACCACGTGATCGAGCGCCGCAAATCCTCGGAAGCCGCGTTGATCCAGCGGTTCGAGCGCGCGAAGGAAGAAGGGGATCTGCCACCGTCCGTCGATCCCGGTACGCTTGCGCGCTATATCATCACGGTCGTCCAGGGCATGCAGGTCCGCGCCCAGGCCGGTGCCTCGCGTGAGGAACTGGAAGGCATCGTCGACATGTTCCTGGCCGTGTGGTCATCCCGCTAGTCCAGTCTGACAGCGCGAGAAATTTTTCCCTCGTTTCAATCGCATGCAAACTTTCTTACCGCCCGGTACAGAAAGCGCATTGACTTTTTGCTGCGCCGCAATAGATACCGCTTGGTACATAAACGTGCCATTCATGTCTGCGGCCAGCCGGAGAACGATATGCGACCTGACCATTCACCGGCGATGACCGGCTAAAGACCGGCACGGCCACCCGGCCGCGCCACTTCTGAAAACCCAGTCCGTTTTCGAACCCGGCTCGATCCCGGGCGTGAAAACGTGCGTCCAGATCCGACCGCCCGAAAGCAATCGCGTGCTTTCCGGGACAGCGAGGCGCGTGCCAATGGCACGTGCGAAAGGTAAGCCACCGTGTTTCTTCCCGAAGAACATTCCTTTTCACGTATGGCCCCCGGCAAGAACGCGGCTGCCCGAGCGGACAGGGCGGCCGCAGTTGCTGCTCTGGTCCCTTCACTCAGCGCGCTGGAGCGCAGGGTCGTGGAGATCGCCCGCAACGACGCGCTCGATACGCTGAAGCCGCACCGGCGCCATGGCTGGTTCGTCCGGCTCTTCCTCGGCCGCGAACATGCCTCGCCCGCCCTCGCCAATGAAAAGCTCGAGGCTATCCGCAGGCTGGCCGTGCTCGCCTGGCACAACCGTTCAGCCCCGCCGCCGCGTGCGATCGGCGAAGCCCGTTCCGCCGGCCTCGACCGCAAGCAGATCGACGAGATCCTCGCCATCACCCGCCGCTCGCCCGGCGCTTCAATCGAAAAGACTGCTCCATGACCATCCAGACCCCGCTCGACACCTTCCAGACCCTTATCGGTGAGAAGGAGAGCCAACGAAATGTACGGCGACCGCGCAGGAAGATGCTGATGTTCACCGGGCTGGCCACTGCCGTGCTGGCTGGTATCGGCTTTCAGGTTCTGGACGGCGGTTCGGCGGCAGCGGCACCTCCGCCGGTGCCTGTCGTGACCACCGCCAGCCCGATCGTCCGCGAAGTCACCGAGTGGGACGATTATATCGGCCGGTTCGCCCCGAGCGAAATGGTGGAAGTGCGTCCGCGCGTGTCGGGCGCGGTCACCGCGATCCATTTCCGCGACGGCGACTTCGTCCGCAAGGGACAGCCCCTCTTCACCGTCGATCCGCGGCCCTATCGTGCAGCACTGGACGAAGCGCGCGCCAATGTGGCGGCCGCGCAAAGCGCACTGGCGTTGGCGCAATCGGATTATGACCGCGTGGCCGGGCTGACCGGTGACGAGGCCATGGCCGAGAGCGAGGTCGAGCAATTGCAGGCCCGTGTCCGCTCCGCGCGGGCAGCGCTTGCCGCGGCGAGGGCGCGGGCCGACCAGCGCGCGCTCGATGTAGAGTTCGCCACGGTGCGCGCCCCGATCTCGGGCCAGATCTCAGACCGGCGCATCGATGTCGGCAATCTGGTGTCGGGCGAGAACGGTGCCGGTGCGACCCTGCTGACCACGATTAACGCGGTCGACCCCATCTATTTCACCTTCGACGCGTCCGAGGCGCTCTACCTGAAGACCCATCGCCAGGCTGATGGCAGCGAGGGCGAGGCGCGCGTTCAGGTCCGCTTGCAGGACGAGGCCGATTACCGATGGGAAGGCACGCTGGACTTTACCGACAATGCGCTGGATCCGAATTCCGGCACCATTCGTACCCGCGCCCTGATCCGCAATCCCGAGGGGTTTCTGCGGCCGGGCATGTTCGGCGACATGCGCCTTGCCGATGGCGGCACGGCGAAGGCCTTGCTGGTCCCCGACGCTGCCGTCCAGTCCGACCAGGCGCGCAAGATCGTGCTGACGGTCGGCAAGGACGATGTCGTGACGGCCAAACCGGTCGAGCCGGGACCGCTGGTGCGCGGGCTGCGGGTGATCCGTTCAGGCCTTTCGCCCAGCGACCGGGTGGTCATCTCGAATTATGCGGCAGCGGTCGCCGGTTCGAAGGTCGATAGCAAGGCGGGCAGGATAGCGTTCGCCCCGGTCGATGCTGCCGGGCCGCATGCGCCCGACGAACCCGTCGCCGCGCAGGCAACAATCGCCGAATAGGCGGCGGACGCCGCACGCACACAAGAAGCTTTATCCCTGGCAGCCAGCGACCTCGCCGGCGGTCAGGGCCAGATATTCCAGGACAAGACCCATGCGATTTTCCCGGTT
>JAPYSD010000025.1 GCA_029936705.1 Croceicoccus sp.
TTCGGAAACACCGCGGTGGATGTCGGCGCATTTTACAATCGGCGGCACGTCGACCATCCGATCTTCCAATACCTGGACTTTACCGTCGACGATTACGGCCTGTTCGCACGCGCGGTGGATGAGCGGCGGGTCGGAGGGCTGGCGAACCGGCTCGTCGCGGGGATCAACCTGCACGGCGGCGTCATCGACACCGAGCAATTCGTCAACCTGCCGGGCGCGGTAAAGGGCCCGCTTGCCGCGTCGATGATCGACCGTTCGGGCAATCTCTCGTTCTATGCGGAGAATTCGCTGTCGGTCCTGCCCGATCTGGCGCTGGTCGCGGGCATTCAGTATCTGCATGCCACGCGCGACCGGGAAGACCGGTTCCTCGACAACGGCGACCAGTCCGGGCGTCGCACCTTCGACCTGTGGAGCCCGAAATTCGGGATCCTGTGGGACGTCACGCCAAGGGCGCAGCTGTTCGCGAACATTTCGCGCAGCGCAGAGGTGCCGAGCTATGATGCCAATGTCATCACGGCCACCGACCTGGAAGCGCAGCGGGCGACGACCTACGAAGTCGGCACGCGCGGCAAAGCGGCGGGGATCGGATGGGACCTAGCGCTCTATCGGTCCGAGCTGCGCGATGAACTGCAATGTCTCACCACCGGCCCGTTCAGCGCGTGCAGCATCATCAATGCACCGCGAACGGTCCACCAGGGGATCGAGGCGGGGCTGAACGGTGCGATCCCGCTGGGGAGGAGCGGCGACAGGATCGAGCTGGCCGGCGCCTATACCTACAGCGACTTCAATTTCGACGACGATCCGCTCTACGCCGATAACGAGCTGCCCGGCGTGCCGGCGCATGTCCTGAATGCCGAGATGCTCTATCGGCACCGCAGCGGCGTGTATGCCGGTCCCCGGCTGGAATGGGTGCCGACCAGCTATTTCGCCGACAATGCGAACACGCTGACGGTCGATTCCTATGCCTTGCTGAACCTGAGGGCCGGGTACGATACCGGTGCAGGATTCTCGTTCTATGTCGAGGGGCGCAACCTGACGGGCAAGCGCTACATCTCCACCGTCGCGGTCGCAGGCACTGCCGCGCCGGCTCCGGAACTGTTCAACCCGGGCACGGGCCGCGCCGTGTTTGGCGGCGTGCGCGCCCGGTTCTAGGAGAGCGACGATGGCCGATACCGCGACCTATCGCACGGTGTGGCGCTGGCATTTCTATGCCGGGCTGTTCGTGCTCCCCTTTGTGCTGCTGCTGTCGGTCAGCGGCGCGATCTATCTGTTCAAACCGCAGATCGACCGGTGGGAGGAACGCGCCTACCGCGGCCTCTCGCCGCAGGGCGCGGTATCGGCTGACCGCCAGCTGGCGGCGGTGCGCGACGCCTTTACAAGCGGATCGTTCACCGGGTACCGCCTGCCCGAACATGCGGGCGATGCGGCGATGGTCCAGCTGTCCATGCCGGATGGATCGCTGGCCGAAGTCTTCGTTTCTCCCCAGGGGCAGGTCCTGGGCCAGCTCGACCCGGCGGAGCGTATTTCCAATGTCGTATCCGCCTTTCACGGCTCGATGCTGATGGGTGAGTGGGGGGACCGGCTGGTCGAACTCGCGGCAAGCTGGACCATCGTGATGATCCTGACGGGGCTCTACCTGTGGTGGCCCAGGCCCTTTCGCGCGGGCGGGACGTTATGGCCGCGCTTCGCGCTGAAGGGCAGGGCATTGATGAAGGATTTGCACCGGGTCACCGGCTTCTGGATCGCGGGGCTGGTCCTGCTGATGCTGGCCAGCGGGCTGCCCTGGGCCGGGACCTGGGGCAGCGCCTTTGCCTGGGCGCGCAGCGAAATCGGCTTGGTCGCAGGGGTGCAGGAATGGCGCATCGGCGCGGAAAAGGCCGCGGTCGCCGTGCCCGTGGGACACGACCACGGCGCCGCGTCCCATGCCATGGGCACGGCGCCCGCAATGCCGCCGCGCTCGCTGCCGCTTGCCGCCTTCGTCGAACATGCCCGGGCCGAGGCGATGGCCTTTCCGGTGATGGTCCTGCCGCCCCGCGCACCGCAGCGTTTCGGGCCGCCGACCGAGAATGTCTGGACCGTCAAGTCCGAGGCGCAGAACCGCCCGCTCGTCCGCGCGGTGACCTATGATCCGCAGACCGGGGCGGAATTGTCGCGCAGCGGTTTCGCCGACAAGCATCCGATCGACCGGGCCATCAATATCGGGATCGCATGGCACGAAGGGGCCCTGTTCGGCCTCGCCAACCAGATCATGGGATTGCTGATCGCCTTGGCGCTGATCGCGCTGTCCGTGCTGGGCGTGGTCCTTTGGTTGAAGCGCCGACCATCGGGCCAGTTGGCCGCGCCGCCAGCCGGTGGGACGCTGCCCGGGGGTTTCGTCACCGTGATCGTTGTCCTGGCGCTTCTGCTGCCGCTGTTCGGGATTTCGGCGATCGCGATATTCCTTGCCGCAAGGGTCCGGGCGCGCCGCCGCGCGCCGCCGTCAATGGCGCGGCGGACCCTTTGAAACGCAGCCGCGTTTCGCATAACGTCCCGCTTTCATGACGAACCAGGATACGCCCGCACCATGACCTATCGAAACAGCATCTGGACCCTTGCCGCTCTGGCCCTTTCCTCGACCGCGCTGAGCGTGCCCGCATCGGCCGATGAAGGCATGTGGACCTTCGACGGCTTCCCGGCCGAGCAGGTGCGCGAAACCTATGGCTGGGCGCCGGACGATGCGTGGCTGCAGCACGCGCGCGAGTCCGCCGTCCGGCTGACCGGCGGGTGTTCGGCCAGCTTCGTGTCGGGCCAGGGGCTGATCCTGACCAACCACCACTGCGTGGCGAGCTGCCTGTTCGACAATTCGACCGACGCGGCCGACTTGCTGGAGGGCGGCTATGTCGCCGCCACGCGCGAGGAGGAGAAGCGCTGCCCCGGTCAGCAGGCCGAAGTGGTGACGTCCATCACCGACGTGACGGGCAGGGTGCAGTCTGCCTATGCGGGGATGAACGGCGAGGCGCTGACCCGTGCGCGCGACGGCGCCATCGCCGCGATCGAGGCCGAGAACTGCACCGACACCGCCACCACGCGCTGCCAGGTCGTCACCCTGTTCGGGGGCGGGCAGTACAAGCTGTACAAGTATCGCAAGTATTCGGACGTGCGCCTTGTCTGGGCGCCCGAGGACCGGGCGGCGACATTCGGCGGCGATCCCGACAATTTCAATTTCCCGCGCTACTCGCTCGATGCCAGCTTCCTGCGCGCTTATGAAAACGGCCGTCCGGTGCAGCCGCAATCGCACCTGCAGTGGAACCCCCGCGCACCCGAGGAGGGCGAGCTGACCTTCGTCGTCGGCAATCCCGGTTCGACCTCGCGCCTCTATACGCAGAGCCAGCTGGCGTTCGAACGCGAGGTTCGCCTGCCGATCACGGTGGCGACGCTGTCGGAACTGCGCGGCCGCCTGATCAGCGCCATGAACGTAAGCGAGGAGCGGGCCCGCGAAGGCGGCGACCTGCTGTCGGGGGTCGAGAATTCGCTGAAGGTCTATATCGGCCGGACCACCGCGCTGAACGATCCCGAGTTCACCGCGAAACTGGCAGCGGCGGAACAGGAACTGCGCAGCCGCAGCGCCGGCAATACCGATATCGGCGATCCCTGGTCCACCGTCGACAACGCTGTAAGGACCTATCGCGAGCTGTACCTGCCGGCGCGTTTCATCACCCCGTCGGGCGAGCTGTTCGGCTATGCCCAGTCGCTGGTCCTGGCCGCGAAGGAACGGGCCAAGCCCGATGCCGAACGCCTTCCGGGCTATACCCAAAGCGCGCTCCCGCTGCTGGAAAAGCAGGTGCTGGACGAAAAGCCGATCTATCCGTGGCTCGACGAACTCCAGCTTTCGTGGAGCCTGTCGAAGGCCCGCGAATATCTGGGCGCGGATGATGCGGACACCAAGCTGCTGCTGGGCACCGAAAGCCCCGAGCAGCTGGCCGAACGGCTGGTGTCGGGCAGCCGCCTGGCCGACGCCGATTACCGCCGCCAGCTTTGGGAAGGCGGCCTTGCGGCGATCGAGGCTTCGGACGATCCGATGATCCAGTACGCGCTTCGCCTGGAACCGCGCCAGCGCGCGCTGCGCCAGCAGCTGAACGAATCGTACCAGGGACCGCTGACCGAAGCGGGCGGCAGGCTGGCCGATGCGCGTTTCGCGGCCTATGGCGATACGCTCTATCCCGATGCGACCTTCACGCTTCGCATCAGCTATGGCCAGGTGAAGGGCTGGGTCGAGCGGGGCGAGCAGGTGCCCTTCCAGACCACGATGGGCGGCACGTTCGACCGCGCGACCGGCAATCCGCCCTTCGACCTTGCCCCTGCCTTTGCCGCGCACCGGGCGCAGATCGACCCGTCGGTCACCTATGACTTCGTCACGACGAACGACATCATCGGCGGCAATTCGGGAAGCCCCGTGATCGACCGCGCCGGTTCGGTGATCGGCGCCGCGTTCGACGGCAACATCCATTCGCTGGGCGGCAATTACGGCTATGACCCCAACCTCAACCGCACCGTCGTCGTATCGACCGCCGCGGTGCAGGAAGCGCTGGAGGCGATCTATCCGGCACCCGCGCTGCTGGCGGAACTGAAGGGAGGCTAGTCCGCCGACCAGCCTGCCCTGCGGAACCGGTTCGGGCGGATGGCGGGGGCGATGACGGTCGCCCCCGCCTTCACCGCGGTTCGTGCGCTTTGCGATCGGGCGGTTACGCGATCCGAGAAGCCGGGCGATATGTGGCGCTAGGTGCTTGCGGGATCGAGGCCGGCAGCCTCTGCCGCCAGCGCGGCGAGGCGGGGGAAGTCCTTGGCGCGTTCGCGGGCCTGGGCGTTGGCGGCGGTGCCGCGGATCACGCGGCCCTTGATGCCGTGGAAGATCGCGGCCAGGCGGAAGAAGTTGAACGCGATGTAGAAATCCCAGTTCGGGATGCCGTCGCGCCCCATGCGCCGGCAATAGGCGGCGACATACTCATCCTCTGTCGGGATGTTCAAAGCCTTCAGATCCGCGCCCTGCAGGCCCGCAACGATGTCGGGCGGCATGCGGTACATCATCGCGTGATAGGCGAAATCGGCCAGCGGATGGCCCAGCGTCGACAGTTCCCAATCCAGCACGGCCAGGACGCGCGGCTCGGTGGGGTGGAAGATCATGTTGTCGCAGCGGAAATCGCCGTGGACGATCGCCGTCTCGTCGCCGTCCGGGATGTTTTCGGGCAGCCAGGCAACCAGCCGGTCCATGTTCGGATCGCGGCCCGCTTCCTCGTCCGCCAGGTACTGCTTGGACCAGCGGCCGATCTGGCGGGCGAAATAATTGCCCGGCTTGCCATAATCGCCAAGGCCCACGCCCTCGTAATCCACGCCATGCAGCGCCGCCATCGTGGCGTTCATCGCGTCGAAATAGGCGGGGCGGTCGGCGTCCGGAACATCGGGCAGGCGCGCGTCCCAGAAGATGCGCCCCTCGACCATCTCCATCACGAAGAACCAGGTCCCGATCACGGCGTCGTCGGTGCAGATGCCGTGGACGCGGGGCACCGGGAAACCCGCCTTGCCCAGGCCGGTCATGACCTTCGCCTCGCGCTCCACCGCGTGCGCGCCCTTCAGCAGTTCGCCGGGCGGCTTGCGGCGCAGCACATAGCTGCGGGCGGGGGTGGTCAGGCGGTAGGTCGGGTTCGACTGCCCGCCCTTGAACTGCGCGATCCGGATCGGGCCTGCGAAGCCATCGACATTAGCTTCCATCCATTCGGTAAGCGCGGCAAGGTCGATCTCGTAGCCCTCGCGCACCGGGGTGGTGCCGGTATTGGCCTCGGCAATGTCGCTCATTGCTGCGCCTTCCAGCCCTTCTTCAGCTTCTTGGCCAGCGACCATTTGTGCACCTCGGTCGGGCCGTCATAGATGCGGAAGGCGCGGATCTCGCGGAAGACCTGCTCGACGATGGTGCGGTCGGTGACGCCCGTGCCGCCCATCACCTGCACGCAATTGTCGGCAATGCCCATCAGCAGGTCCGCGACCGCCACCTTGGTCATCGAGCTTTCGGTCGTGCCGAGATCCCCGGTATCGAGCACCGAGGCGCACCAGTAGACCATCAGCTCTGCCTGTTTGAGGTCGATCCAGTTCTGCGCCAGCATGAAGCCGACGCCTTCGTGGTCGATCAGCTGCTTGCGGAACGCCTCGCGCCGGCAGGCATAGTCGACCGCGATTTCCTGCGAACGGATGCAGCAGCCCAGCCAGCGCATGCAATGCGACAGGCGGGCGGGCGACAGGCGGACCTGCGCATATTTGAAGCCTTCGCCGGCCTCGCCCAGCATCTGGTCGGCAGGGACGCGAAGGTTGTCGATGGTGATGGTCGCGTGGCCGCCGGGCATCGAGTTGTCGATCGTGTTCGGCACCTCGTCGATGCGGATCGCGGGGTCGGGCAGGTCGACCAGGAACATGCAGGCGCCTTCCGCGCCTTCTTCCTCGGACCGGGCCATCACGATGCCGACCTTGGCCCCTTGCGCGCCGGTGATGAAGGTCTTGCGCCCGTTGACGACCCAATGGTTGCCGTCGCGGCGGCAGGTCGTCTTCATCATCGAGGGATCGGACCCCGCGCCGCCCCATTCGGCAGGCTCGGTCATGAAGAACGCGCTGCGCGCATCGCCCGAGACGAGCTGCCCCAGGAAGCGTGCCTTCAGGAAATCGGAGCCGACATGGCCCAGGAGGTACATGTTGCCTTCGTCAGGAGCCATGGTGTTGCACGCCAGCGGGCCGAGCGGCGACAGGCCGCTGCGGATCAGCACATAGGCGGTGTCCACCTGCGAGAGGTGCGAGCCGTCGTCCATGATATGCGGCGTCATCACGCCCGCCTCGCGCGCAAGGCCGCGCATCTCGTGCAGCAGTTCCTCGGTCGGGCCGCCGTGGTGGTCGCGGCGCGGGTCGTGTTCGTAAGGTGCGATCGTGTCGCGCACGAAGCGTTCGACCTTGTCGCCGATGTCGCGCGCGCGGGCGGTGACGCCAAAGACGTCGTGGTGGGCCCCGTCCGTCATGCTCACGACCCGCTGAACGCCGCCGCTGCGGCCCGGACGGGCGCGGGGTCGTAATAGAACGGCTTGATCTCGGCCACCTTGCCCCCTTCGAAGCGGAACATCTCGACCAGTTCGGCAGGTTCCAGCCCCTTGCCGTAGTGCATCTTCAATATGCAGCACGCGTAGTCGCCGCCGAAGGTGCGCTCGACCATTTCCAGCGATTCCACCTGCAGCATCTTGAACACGTCGACATACAGGTCGCGCAGCGCGTTGCTGCCCTTGTAGGTTCCCTCCATCGGCAGGCCGGGCGCCTCGGTGATGACAAGGTCGCCGGTGACCATGGTCGCGACCTTGTCCCAGTCGCCCGCACCGGTGGCGGCATAGAGTTCGTCGATGAAATCGTTCATCTGCTGGGGGGTCATGTGCGTTCTCCCGGTTTTTATGGCTGTATGCTCCAGCTTCTCGCCAATTCGGGCCGCTTGCGATAGCTATGGCTTTTAATAGCGTGAAAGCGCCGCGCCCGCCCGCTAGGCAGGACCGGCACAAGAGAGAGAGGATCGACGCAATCGTGAGCGAAAGCTGGCACCCCCTGATCGCCGAGGACGCGTTTCCCGAAGACGGCAAGCTGGCCGCCAAGGTGGCGGGCTGGTTCGTGCTGGTCGCGAAGACCGATGACGGGCTGCACGCGGTGAACGACCGCTGCACGCACCAGGCGGCGCTGCTGTCGGGCGGGCGGATCCGGCGCGGCGCGGTGATGTGCCCGCTGCACGGCGCGCGGTTCGAGATGGCGACCGGCCGCTGCATCGGCGGCACCTACCGCGACCTGCGCACCTTTGAACTGCGGACCCGGGATGGGCAGATCGAGGTGAAGGTGCCCGACGAAAAGCCCGGCATGGACGAATTGCCGGTCGAAAGCTGACGGAACAGCCAGTTTCGCGGGCCACCTGCCGCGCTACCCTTGGGGCCATCCGATAACCACCAAGGGAGAAGACGATGCCGTTCACCGGACCACATGCCGACATCCAGGCGATCCGCGACCTGCTGGACGCCTATGCCGATGCCGTCACCCAGCGCGATCCCGATGCGTGGGGCGCGACCTGGGCGCGCGACGCGCACTGGGAAATGCCCGACTATCCCGAGTTTCCGCCGCAGCAGGGACGCGACAATATCGTGGCGCTGTGGGTCAAGGCGATGGAGCAGTACCCCGGCATCATGTTCCATGCCTGGCCCGGATCGATCGAGGTCGACGGGAATCGCGCCACGATGCGCAGCTATACCGCCGAGGTCTATGACCAGGGCGAGGACACGGTGCGCGACCGCGGCCAGTACGAGGACGAATGCGTGAAGGTGGACGGCCGCTGGCAATTCTCGCGCCGGGCGTTCCGCACCATCCACAAGCAGGTGCGGCCCAAGGGCTGCTGACCGTTCGGCGCCCACCGGCGCCAGGCAAAAAAGAGGGGGAGACTGCACTGGCAGCCTCCCCCTTTTCACAGGGAGGGGAGCGCGGGATGCACGCCCCCCGAGGAGTTCAGAAACGCTTGGTCACCTCGACCTGCACGGTGCGCGGCAGGTTGCCAAAGCCCAGCTGGTCGGCGGGGAAGCCCGCCGCCGTGCCGGTGCCGCCGCCCGTCGAGGGGCCGTCGACCACGCCGGTGACGTAGAACTCGTTGGTCAGGTTCTTGCCGATGACGGCGATCTGCCAGTTGTCGTCGGCCGCGCCGAACCGCACGCCCGCGTCCAGCGTGACATAGCTGCCCTGGCGGGCCAGCGGATTGCCGAAGCCCGACGGGTTGTAGCTGTCGGAATACTTGGAATCGACGTTCATCCCGATCTTGAGATCGTTGCCGATGTCGCGGTCGTAGGACACGCCCAGGTTGCCGGTCCAGTCGGGCGCGACCGACAGCTCGGTCCCGGTCAGGTCCTGCCGCGCCGCGATCGCGCTGATCGGGGTGCAGCCCGCCGCCGGGGTCTGGCCCGCATAGCAGGGCCCTGCGGGGAAGTCGGTGTATTCGGCATCGGTATAGTTGATCGACCCGTACACGTTCAGCCCCTGCACCGCGTAGGGCGCGAACTCGAACTCGACCTCGACGCCGCGGGTGCGGGCATCGGCGGTCAGCGTCTGGAACGCGAAGATCGGCGAGTTGAAGAAGTCGACCTGCAGGTCGTTGTAGTCATAGGTGAAGGCGATCAGGTTCAACCGCAGCTGATTGTCGAGGATGGTGGACTTGATGCCCGCCTCGAAACCCTCGGCCGTTTCGGGGTCGAAGGTCAGGTCGCCCACCGGGTCGGGCGAGAACTGCGAGTTGATGCCCCCGTTCGAGAAGCCGCCCGACTTGTACGCGGTCTTGTACGCGCCATAGATCAGGAGGTCCGGCGTGGGCTGCCACGTCAGCGACGCCTCGGGCGAGATGTCCTGGAAATGCTGCGAGGCATTGATCACGCCCAGCCCGTCGGGGCTGTCCGCGGGGCGGAAGATGCCGGTCAGCGCGGGGTTGTTGTAGGGCTGGACGAAGAAGCTGTCCTTCGTCTCGTCGGTATAGCGCGCGCCGCCCGCCAGCTCGATCGTGTCGGTCAGCGCCAGCGTCACCTGTCCGAACACGGCGAATGTCTCGCCATCGGTATAGCTGGTCTTGGACGTGCCGACATATTCGAAACCGTCGGGCGCGGCGCTGTTCCGGATGTTGCCCAGGATGATGTACTGTTCGAAATCGCGCTTGGTGTTCTGGTACAGACCGCCGATCATCACGTTGATCGGGCCGTCCAGCTGCGTCAGCAGCCGCAGTTCCTGCGACCAGGCGTCCCAGCTCGAATTCTCAGTCGCCCAGTTCGAACCCGGTCCCGACTGGAAATCGCAGGCGCAGGCCCACTTGTTGTTGGTCCACTGGTAGTTGGAGACCGACGTAATTTGCAGCTGGTCCGCCTCGTACACGATGTTCAGCGTGCCCGATGCCGATTCGTAGCGGTTGAACAGGCTGCCGTCGTCCTTGGCGACGGGGAAGTTCGACGCGATCTCGGCCGGGATGTTGTTCTGGTAATTGACGAAATCGCGGGCGCAGGGCTGGCCGGTCAGCTGGGACAGCCCGCTGTCGAGGCCGCAGCGATAGGCGACGTAGTTCCACGAGTTGTTGTTCGTGGTGTTGATGTCGTAATTGCCCTTGAGCGTCATGGTCAGCCGGTCGGTCGGCTCGAACTTCAGCGTGGCGCGGCCCAGGAATTCCTCTTCGCCCGGCTGTTCGCGCGGGGCAGGTTCTGCCGTGAAGGTTTCGGGGTCGCCCGCGCCGCCGACGGCCAGGTCGGCGAAATCGACGGTGGTATAGCCGAACGGCTCGGCCTTGTTGGTGTAATAGCCGCCCTGCATGTTGGTATAGCGGCCCGCCAGGCGGATGCCCAAGCGGTCGGTCAGCGGGTACGAGGCGATCGCCTCGATCTTGTACTGCTCGGCCTGGAACTCGTATCCGCCGCGCACGATGAATTCCGGCTCGCTGCCCGGGTCCTTGGTGGTGATCGAGATCACGCCCGCGGTGGCGTTCTTGCCGAAGAACAGCGCCTGCGGACCCTTCAGCACCTCGACCCGGCCAAGGTCGAAGAAGCCTTCGTTGATGACGCGGCCCTGGCCGTAATAGGCGCCGTCGACGACGACCGCGACCGATTGCTCGATCCCGATCGAGGTGGAGGACGAGCCGATGCCGCGCAGGGTCAGCTGCGCGCCCGAACCGTTGGAGGCGCGGCCCACGTTGAACTGCGGCGCGATGGCGGCGATCTTCTCGACGCTGGTGATGTCGCGGTTCTGGATGACCTGTTCGGAAATCGCGGTGACGGCCACGGGCACGTCCTGCACGCTTTCCTCGCGCTTGCGGGCGGTGACGACGATCTCGGTCAGGCCGCCGCGCTCGGGCGGATTGGCAGAGGGAAGGGGCTGTGTGGCCTTGCCGTCGTTCGCGTCCAGCGTCTGGGTCTGTGCGGTGGCGGGTGTGGCCAGCATGATACCGGCCAGGCTGGTCGCGGCCAGCAGGCCGTGCTTGCGTATTCTCATCGTCTTCCTCTCCCCTGTCGTGCGGAGCCTGTGCCCTTTTTTATTGGGCGTGCCCCTGTTTGTTGGGCTTGGTATCTTTTCGACTCCGCCGATGCGTACCACCGGCCCGCGCGCCGCGCCCCTGACAAGAAGGACAGGCCTAACGAGAAGGATAGGTGGTCAGCGCCGCGCGGCCTGTGCAGTCTTCGCGCCAAGGGAAAGGATCATCACATGACGAAGAACCGGTACTGGCAGCTCGACACGCGGCCCGAGGGAGACGATTTCTCCTCTGCGCTCAGCATGAAGGAAGAGGATCTTTCCCCGCTGGAGGACGGCGAGATCCGCGTGCGGTCGCGCTTCCTGTCGATGGACGCGGGCACGCGCATGTGGATGAACTCGCGCGAGGATGGCTATCAGCCGCCGATCGCGCTGGGATCGAAGATGGCGGGCCAGGCGCTGGGCCGGGTGAGCGAGAGCCGGGACGATCGCTTTCCCGAGGGCGCGCTGGTGCGGATCTTCGGGCAATGGGCGGATTATTCGACCGTGCGGCCCGACGATGCCTGGGCGGTGCTGCTGGACGACGACATCGACGATGAGCGTCAGCATTTCGGCGCATTGGGCCTCAACGGCTGGACCGCGCTCTACGGGGTGAAGGACATCCTGGGCATCAAGGAGGGCGAGACGCTGGTCGTGTCCGCCGCGGCGGGCGCGACGGGCAGCCTTGCCTGCCAGATCGGTCGCAACCTGGGCGCGAAGGTCGTGGGCATCGCGGGCGGACCGGACAAGTGCCGCCATGTCGTCGCCAAGCTGGGCGCGCAGCAGTGCATCGATTACAAGAACAGCGATGTCGCGGCCGAGCTTGCGAAGCTGGACGGCGGGATCGACGCCTATTTCGAGAATGTGGGCGGTGCGATCCTGGACGCGGTGCTGCAGAACATGGCGCTGCATGGCCGCATCGCGGTGTGCGGCATGATCGCCAATTACGCATCGGACGAGCCGACGCCCGGCCCCAGCCATTACGACCAGGTGCTGATGCGCCGCCTGCGGATCGAGGGGTTCCTGCTGCCCGACGTCCCCGAACGCGGCCCCGAATATTACGAGACGATGAAGCGCTGGTACCAGGAGGGCAGGATCACGCTGCCCTTCGACGTGACCGAGGGGCTGGAGAACGTGCTGACCGCCTATGAGCGGATGATGACCGGCAAGAACACCGGCAAGGTTCTGGTCGACCTCGGCCCCGCGAACGGCTGAGGGACAGGAGCGTGCCCACCGTCGATTATCGCAGCGAGCTGCAATGCCTGGTCGCGGTGCGCGGCCATCCCTTCGACCGCAATGCCTTTGCCGCCATGTTCGAGGGGATGGAAGGCATCGGCGTTACCATGGTGGACCAGCCCGCCGCCGCGCTGCTGATGAACGCGCAAGCCATGCGCGGGTTCGACGTGCTGGTGCTGTACGACATGCCGGGACTGGATTTCGACGCGCCCGATGGCGCCCCCGCCTATGTCGATCCGCCCGAGGCGCTGGTGAAGGGCCTGCCCGCGCTGCTGGAGGAAGGGAAGGGCATCGTCGCGCTGCACCATGCGCTGGCGGGCTGGCCGACATGGGATTTCTATGGCGATCTGCTGGGCGGGCGCTTCTTCTATCATCCCGGCACGCTGCGGGGGCAGGCGGTGCCGGACAGCGGCTATGCCCATGACGTGACGCAGCGGCTGACCCCGGTGGCGGGGCACCCGGTGACGCGGGACCTGCCCGCAAGCTTCACCCTGACCGACGAGCCGTACCTAGCTCAGCTCCTGGAACAGGACGTGACCCCGCTGCTCCATTCGGACGCGGTCTATACGCGCGAGCATTTCTTTTCCGCGCAGAACGCCGTGCGGGGTGAGATGTATTCGCGCGAGGGGTGGGACCATGCGCCCGGCAGCAATCTGGTCGGCTGGGCGAAGGAAGCGGGGCAGAGCCGCCTCGTCTATCTGCAGCCGGGCGACGGGGCGGGGGCGTATGAAAACCCGCACTACCGCCAGCTGGTCGAGAACGCGATCCGCTGGACCGCGCGCCGCCGGTCCGAATAGGGCGGCGCGCGGCCTGCGTTACTGCGCGATCATGCCGCCATCGACGGTGAACTCGGTGCCCGTGCAATAGACGCTCTCGTCGCTGGCGAGGAACAGGTTCATGTTGGCGATGTCCTCCGGCTCGCCGAAGCGGCCCATCGGGATGCCGGCGACCAGCTGTTCGTAGATCTCGGGATTATCCTCCAGCGCGATCTTCTGCATGTTGGTCATGATCATGCCGGGATGCACCGTGTTCACGCGGATGTTGTCGGCCGCGCATTCCAGCGCCACGGTCTTGGAAAAGATCCGCACCCCGCCCTTGGCCGCGGCATAGGCGGCGGTGTTCGGCACGCCGACCTGCCCCACGATGGACGAGATGTTGATAATCGACCCGCCGCGCCCGATGCGGCGCATCAGCTTTACCGCGCGCTGCGTGCCGTGGAACACGCTGTTGAGGTTGATGTCGCACTGGCGGTTCCATTCCTCGACCGTGTAGTCGGCGATGGGGCGCAGGATCGCGATGCCGGCATTGTTGACGATCACGTCCAGGCCGCCGTGCTGTTCCTCGATATGGCCGAACACGTCGTCCCAGTCGTTGGTGCTGGACACGTCATGCGCCAGCGCCTCGGCCGATCCGCCCTTTTTGGCGATCAAATCGACCACCTCTTGCGCGCTGTCCCTGGACAGGTCGGTGATGACGACATGCGCGCCTTCCTCGGCAAAGCGGATGGCGGTCGCGCTGCCGAGCCCCGGCATCGAGGCTCCGCCCGTTACCAGCGCGATCTTTCCGGTCAGTCTTGGCATGGGGGCCCTGTTCCTTTCTGTCTGGGACATGCGATCAATAGCGGACGCCGACGGTCAGGCCGTAGGTGCGCGGCTCGCGCGCCGAGGCGAAGGAGAACAGCCCGGCCACGGTAAAGGCCGCGGTCGTCCCCTTGTCGTCGAGCAGGTTGCGCCCGAACGCGCTGACATAGGCCTCGGCGTCGCCGATATCGAAATTCGCGGTGAGCGAGGCATCGAGCAGGTTCTGCTGGTCGGTGCGCACGCGCGGGTCGTTGCCGTTCACGATGACCGGACCGTTCACGAAATCGCCGGTGAGCGGCCCGAGCGAAATCTGCTGGTCGTACTTGCCGATGAAGCGGTATCCGACCGTGCCGACCAGCTCGCCAAAGCTGACCGGCTGGCTGTATTCCGCGCCGATCGAGGCGGTGACGTCGGGGCTGTAGATCGGGTCGTTGGCGCTGTAGTCGAACGGCAGGATGACGCCGTTCACGACATTGCCCGCGATGAAATCGTCGAACTTGGCATCCAGCAGGCCCAGCGTCGCGTTGAAGCGCAGCCCGGTCACCGGACGGAAGCTGGCGTCGGCCTCGATCCCCTTGATCGTCGCCGAACCGACATTGTTGGTGATGGTCTGGTTGCCCTGCGGGCCGCCCGGGATGGTCGTGTTCTGCTGCAACCCGTCATATTTCGAGATGAAGCCCGCGACATTGAACTGCAGCATGCCGTTCAGCAAATCGAGCTTCGAGCCGATTTCATAGCTGTCGACGACTTCCGGCTCGAACGACAGCGCCGCCGTTTCCGCGGTCTGCGCGCGCGGGTTGAACCCGCCCGAACGATAGCCCTGCGACCAGCTGGCATAGAACATCATGTCGGCATTGGGCCGCCAGTCGACACCGACCTTGGGCGTGAACTTGTCGAAGGTCGCCTCGCCCTGTCCGATCAACCCGGTCTGGCGAAAGCCGTTGCTCAGCGACTTGGTATCCTCGGTCCAGCGGCCGCCGAACGACACGCGGACATTGTCCGTCACTTCCCAGTTGAAGTCGCCGAACACCGCATAGCTTTCGGTCGCGCCGATGACGGAGCGGGGGTTCTGGTCGAAGTCGCGCGGATCGATCTGGTCGTTGAACGCGAACAGGCGGGTCCACTGCGTCAGGGCGAAGTCGGAATTGAAGTAGAAGCCGCCGACGACATAGTCGAAGCCGTCGAACAGATCGCCCGCCGCGCGGATTTCCTGGCTGAACTGCTTGTAGGACTGCTGCCGGTCGACGTAGAACAGGTCCACGCTGGTCCCGTCGAAATCCTGGGTCTGCTTCTCGCTCGAACTGCGCCAGCCGGTGACCGAGGTGAGCCGGACGGGGCCGGTGTCCCAGTTCGCCTCGAACGTCATGGCAGGCGCCCTGTAGGTGCCGCCCGCCGGGCTGCCGAACACGGTATAGAGATCGTCGGTGGTGTTACGGTTGCACTGGTCCGGCGGGGCGAAATTGCAGATCACCTCGCCAGTGCGCGAGATGCCGGGGTTCACGACGTCGAAGTCCTGCTTCTGCTTTTCCACCGTCATCAGCAGGTCGAAATCGTCGGACGGCTGGACGGCGATGGCGACGCCGAAGTTATGGTTCTTCGATCCGCCGCGCCGCTCGCCGGTGATGCCGTCGCGGTAGAAGCCGTCGCTCTCGTTATAGAAATAGAACGGCTTGACGCCGATCACGTCGCCGATGCCGAAATTGGCCACGGCCCGTGCGCTATACGTGCCGAACTTGGCATAGGACGCCTCGGCCTTGATGCCGGTTTCGAACGTGGGGCGGGTGCGGCGGATGTTGATGACGCCGCCGATGGTGTTACGCCCGAACAACGTGCCCTGCGGGCCGCGCAGCACCTCGATCTGCTCGATGTCGAAGAAGTCCAGCAGCTGGCCGGTGTTGGTGCCGATGAACACGCCGTCGATCACGACGCCAACGGTTGGCTCCTGCGACTTTTCGATATCGGCATAGGTCAGGCCGCGGATCGACAGGTTCGCTGCCGCCGCGCCCGAGTTCTGCTGCGTGATCAGCAGGTTGGGTGCCTCGCCCTGAAGGTCGCCGATGTTGAGCGAGTTCTTGTTCTCCAGCATCGCGGCGTTGATCGCGGTGATGGCGACGGGCGTGTCCTGCAGCGATTCCTCGCGGCGGCGGGCGGTGACGATGATGGCGTTGGGGTCGGTGGTCTGCGTCACCGGGCCTGCCGCCGGGGTGGGGCCTTCGGGGTCGGTGACCAGGTCGGTATCCTGGTTCGACGCCTGCGCGGAGGCGGCCTGCGTGACGAACATCGCCGACCCTGCCAGCGCGGCAGCCACGACGGCACGTGCAAACTCATTTGCCATGGTATCTCTCTCCCCAGGATGTCGGCGGTTGTTACCTGCCGTTTGTCTTGCGACGTTCTCGTACATCGCCGGGAATTGCGGCACTGTGCTTTGTGTCAGGTGCGAAAGAGGGGCCATGTGCCGACCATGACGGGGAAAAGCAGACAGGAGAGATCATGCCGAAAAACCGCCGCTTCATCCTGCGCCGCCGGCCCGATGGCGACCCCGTGCCCGCCGACTTCGAACTGGTGGAGGAGGACGTTCCCGCGCCGCCGCCGGGCGGCTTCGTCATGCGCAACGTCTATTGCTCGCTCGACCCCGCGCAGCGCGGCTGGATGTCGGACGAGGAGAGCTACATGCCGCCGATCCCGCTGGACGACGCGGTGCGCGCGACCTGCGTCGGGACGGTGCATGCCAGCGACCATCCCGATTACCCGGTGGGCAGCTGGGTCATGAACCTGAACGCGATCGAGGATTACACCCCGGTCGATCCCGGCCACTTCACCGCGCCGGTCGACGTGTCGCTGGTCGACAGCCCGTCGCGCTTCCTGTCCGCCATGGGGGCCGTGGGGCTGACCGCCTATTTCGGATTGATGGAAGTCGCCAAGCCGCAAAAGGGCGAGACGCTGTGCGTCAGCGCCGCGGCGGGCGCGGTGGGATCGGTGGTGGGCCAGATCGGCCGGATCGTGGGCTGCCGCACCATCGGCATCGCGGGCGGGCCGGAAAAATGCCGCCGTCTTGTCGAGGATTACGGCTATGATGTCGCGATCGACTATCGCGGCAAGGACCACGACGCCCTGCGCGCCGAGCTGGCGCAGGCCGCGCCAGACGGCATCGACATCGTGTTCGAGAATGTCGGCGGCGACATCCTCGAGGCCGAGATCTTCGAGCTGGCGAAGAAGGCACGCGTGGTGCTGTGCGGGCTGATCAGCGAGTATCACGCGGTGGAGCCGCACGGGCTGAAGAACCTGTGGCAGGTCATCGTCAAGGAAGCGACGCTGCACGGTTTCCTGGTCATGGACTACGCCCCGCGCTTTGCCGGAGGGAGCGCGCAGATAGCCGAGTGGATGCAGCAGGGCCGCATGCGCATCGACGAGGACGTGCAGCACGGTATCGAGAACAGCTATGACGCGTTCATGCGCCTGTTTTCCGGCAAGAACACCGGCAAGCTGATCCTGAAGATCGGGGAAGGCGCCGAAAAACGGTAAAGGGGCGGGCGGGGCTGCGCAGGCC
>JAPYSD010000500.1 GCA_029936705.1 Croceicoccus sp.
ATGTATCACCGTATTGCAGAAGACTTTTACGATCCGTGGGGATTAGCAGTCAGCCGCGAAAATTTCGCAGCGCAGCTGGACTGGCTGGCAGCTCACCGCGATGTCATTCCTCTAGATCGCATGATCGAATTGTACCGAAAGGGCGAATTACCCGAGCAAGCCTGCGCCATAAGTTTCGATGACGGCTATGAATGCAATGCGATCCATGCTGCGCCCATGCTCGAAGAACGGGGGCTTTGCGCGATTTTCTTTCTTGCCAGCCGCCTGCTCAATCCGGAGCGGGAGTTTTGGTGGGACGACCTCGAGCGAATCGTAATGGCATCAGAGAGTGACAGGCTGTTTCTGAATGATGCCCGAGCGGCACTGGAGTGGTCGATAGGGTTCCCTGATCCAGCCGACAGACTGCGCGCACCTGGCGCCCCTGCCGCCACTACGCGGCAACGGGCGATCGATTCAATCTGGGCTTTTTTACAACCACGATCGCCAGAAGCAATCCGTGCCCATATCGACCATCTTTGCGAACAGGCCGGTGTGGCTGCTAATGCGAGACAAGACCATCGTCCCATGTCGCGCGGCCAAGCAGAGGCGTTGCCTGCCAGCACAATTGCCATCGGCGGTCACACATTACACCATATCTCAATGCCGGACCGTCCGATCGCTGAAAGACGTTATGAATTCGAACAAGGCATTTTTGAATGTACAACGCTTCGCGGTGAGCCGGTCACCTGTTTTGCCTATCCCTATGGCAATCTAGATGACAGCATCGTCGCAATGATACGCGGCAGCGGACTAGTGGGGGCCTGCAGCACTGTTCGTGGGTCGATAGAACGCACGACTGATCCATTCGCATTACCCCGGCTCGCTGTTGGGAACTGGACCCGTGGTGAACTGCAGGCAAACCTGGCTGAGCTTTGACATGAGATTGAGGGATCGCATGGTAGAAGGGGTCGACGTCTCCGTCCTGTTGATTGCTTATAGCCATGTCGATTTTATTGGTCAGGCACTGGATTCGGTCCGCATGCAAAAGGACGCTGGATCGATCGAGATCATTGTCCATGACGATTGCTCAACCGATGGAACACGTGAATATATCTTAGCAGCCGCCGAGCGGGATCCGCGCATTCATCCAGTTCTAGCCGACCAAAACTCAGCATCTAATGCGGTCGTACGAAGACCACTGGAATTGGCGCGAGGACGCTATGTCTGCGTCTTGGATGGCGATGATTATTGGACCTGCAGTGACAAGCTAGCCCGGCAGAAACTTATATTGGACTCCGATCCCTCGCTCGCCGGCTGTTTTCACAATGCTATCGCAGTCTGGCCGGATGATAAAACCACGGCGATTGTCTGGACTGAACACACACAGCCTCGGCGCACCGGGCGGAATGCGATCTGGGAAGGCAATCCTTTTGCCACCGCCACCGGGATGCTGCGTCGCAGCGCACTGCGGGATGTCACATCCGATTGGTACGATCAATTTTTCCTTACCGATTGGCCGCTCTATGTGGCTGCGACAATGCATGGTGATTTGCTGTTTGTGGACGAGCAAGTTGCTGTTTATCGCCAGCACCCTGAATCGAGTTTCGCGGCGCGAACTTTCGAAGAACGACTAAAGCAAATAGCCGAATTCTATCGCCGAACAGGTCGAGGATTGGCCGCATATGGTGTCGCAGATGAGATGGCACATGGCGCGGGCTCATTTTTTGGCGGCCTCGCGCGACACCACTTAGCCCGCGGCGAAGCGCGCGAGGCGCGGGCCTGTTTACGGTACGGTGCCTTTACCAGCGGTACGAAGCGTACCATTGGACGTCGCGAGTGGGCGCACTTGTTCTTAGCTACTTTTGCATCACCGAAGCTCCGGTGATGGCAAGAAGTTCTCATCGTCCCGCGATTCCGCCTATTGCTTCGAGCTTGGCGCGTCCACGATGGTCGGTGATGATACCGACATACGAATGCGCTCATTTTCTGCCCGAGGCCCTGCAATCAGTCCTAAACCAAGACCCAGGTCCAGACACCATGCAGATCGAGGTGATCGACGATGCCTCAACTGACGATCCCGCCGCGGTCGTCGCCGCTATTGGACGCGGGCGGGTCGGTTTCCACCGGCAGCCAGAGAACCTGGGTTTGCACGGGAATCTCACTGATTGTCTGAAGCGTGCACGCGGTGAATTTATTCATCTGCTGCATGGCGACGATCAAGTTCTGCCCGATTTCTATCAAGCGATTGAACGTGGATTCGTCGACCCTGAGGTCGGAGCAGCTTTTTGCCGCTGGCAACTGATTGATGAAAGAGGGAAGCTGCTCGAACAAGCCGAGCCGCTGGTCCAGATTGCCGGATCGTTGCCCGATGCAATGGCGCTGCTAGCGAGCGAGCAACGCATCGTCAGCCCGTCTATTGCTGTGCGCCGCAGTGTCTGGGAAGAATTGGGCGGATTCGACCAGCGACTTTCTAGCGCAGAGGATTGGGAAAGCTGGGTGCGCATCGCATCGCGCCATGCCATCCATTATGAACCGCGCGTTCTGGCAAGCTACCGTGTGCACAGCGCTTCCGCTACTGCGCGCGCAATGAAAGATGCGCGCGAAATGCGAGATACAGCCCGCGCAATGGCGATCTTCGCTCCATTACTGCCTCCAGACCGTCGCGCCGCCATTCTTCGCGCGGCAGGCCGGCGCTATGCCGCCCGCTCGATCGAACGGGGGCGGGATATGAATGAAGCTGGGCGATATTTTGATGCGCACGCCCATGCACTCATGGCAATTCGTTTTGCTAAGGGCCCCCGCACGCTGCGCAGCGCGCTCGCAATTTGGTTGCGTCTTTCGTGAGGGCGGAGCAGCCAATTTGCGCGAGAGTTGTCACGCGTTTGCGCAACCGAGCTCTTGATTGGCTTGAGTATGCTGGATCACGAGCGCCTTATCCTGCCGCCCTTGATATGCGCCCGGGCTCCAGCACCGAGCCGTTAGGC
>JAPYSD010000026.1 GCA_029936705.1 Croceicoccus sp.
GCTCTTCGCTGGAGACCCCGGCCTTATCGGCGATCTTTTCGCGGATCGCTTCGCAGGCGATGACGACGGCCGAACCGATGGAAACCGCGCCCCAGCTGCCACCCGATCCGGGTCCGCGGGGGAAGTCGGTATCACCCAGTTCGACCAGCACGTTCTCTGGCGCCAGGCCCAGCATTTCGCCGGCGATCTGCGTCAGGATCGCATAGGTGCCGGTTCCAATATCGGTCATGTCGCTCTGCACGCGGGCGGTGCCGTCGGCGGACAGCGTAACCCGGGCCTTGGCTTCCGACACGTTATGGACACGCGCGGCGCTGGCCATGCCGGTGCCGATCCACCAGTCGCCCTCGCGCTTCTGGCGGGGCTTGCGCGGGCCATTGTCCCAGCCGAATGCTTCCGCACCCTTGCTCAGGCAGTCGGCAAGTTCGTGTTCGGTGAACGGCAGCCCCTTCGACGGGTCCTTTTCGGGAATGTTGCGCAGGCGCAGTTCGACGGGGTCGATACCCACTTCCTCGGCGAGGCAATCCATCGCCGCTTCCAGCACGGGCATGCCGACGGCCTCGCCCGGCGCACGGACCGATCCGGCGGTCATCTGGTGGATGCGCGCAACCTTCAGCTCCATCAGCCGGTTGTCGCCGCCATAGAGGAACGCGCTGGACTGCAGCACCGGTTCGGCAAATTCCTCGCCGGGCAAGTTCGACACGCGAGCTTCGTGGCCAAAGCCGATCAGGCGGCCTTCCTCATCGGCGGCAAGCCGCACGCGCTGCTGCGTTTCCGAACGGCGCATGATCGCCTGGAACACCTGCTGACGGCTCATCACGACCCTTACCGGGCGCTCCAGTTCCATCGCGGCCAGTGCCGCCGCCGTAACCTCTTCGCTCAGGCCCAGCTTGGATCCGAAACCCCCGCCGACATAGCGGCTGACGATGCGGATCTTATCCTCGGGCAGGTCGAGCGAATCCGACAGTTCCGAAATATTGTAATTCGGCATCTGCAGCGACGCGTACACGGTCAGCTTTTCGCCGTCCCATTCCGCCATTGCCGCATGCGGTTCCATCGCCGCGCTGGCGTGGCCATGAGTGACATAGCTTACATCAACGGTATGCGGCGCGCTGGCCATCGCCTGCGCCACGTCGCCCATGCGAACATTGCCGTCACCTTCCTCGGTCTCGGCCTCGTCGGGATCGAACTGGATATCAGCCAGGTCGTCCGCTTCGTACGAAAACGGCAGATGCTTCGCCGCATGGGTCGCCTTCTCAAAGCTCGTCGCCACGACGAGCGCGAAGGGCTGCCCGAAATAGGCGATCTGCATCGGCTCCTGCTCGGGCGCTTCGCCTGCGCCGCCCTGTGCAGGGCGCGTGGTCAGGCGCTTGTCGTCGATGACGGCGACGACGCCGTCCATCTCCAGCGCTTCCTGCTTGTCGATGCCGGTGATGCGGCCCTTGGCAAAGGGTGCTGTCACCAGCACGCCGATCAGCGTGCCTTCGGCATGATATTCGGCGGCATAGGGCGCGGTGCCGGTTACCTTGGCCAGCCCCTCGGGCCGCGACAATGCCTTGCCGATGATGTCCTGCGACCCGCGATCCAGCAGATTGCGCGTGTCGGGTTCGTCCTGCTTGAAATGCACTGTCACGATGCTGTCCCCGTTGCTTCGCCCAGCACGGCCTTCAGCGTGCGCCGGGCAAGCGGTATCTTGAAATCGTTCTCGCCATAGCCCTGCGCGTCTTCCAGCAGCAGGTCGGCGGCCTTGTCGAAAAGCGCTATGTCGGGCGCCTTGCCGACAAGCAGCTCCGCGATACGCGGATCGTGCCTTGGCTTGTGCGCCAGTCCGCCAAAGGCCAGGTCCGCCCGTTCGATCAGCCCCTCATCGCCCACCGCGACGACTGCAGCGACCGATACCAGCGCAAAGGCATAGGACGACCGTTCGCGCACCTTGCGATAGATCTGCTTGCCAGCCACCGGTTTGGGCAATGTCACGCCGGTGATGATCTCGCCTTCTTCCAGCACATTGTCGCGCCAGGGCGTGTCGCCGGGAAGCCGGTGGAAATCGCGAACCGGCACCACGCGGGACCGGTCGTTATCGCCCGCAATCTCGACCTGCGCATCCAGCGCCGCCAGCGCGACGGCCATGTCGCCCGGATAGGTCGCGATGCACTGGTCGCTGGTACCCAGCACCGCGTGCAGCCGGGCGACCCCCTTGATCGCGCCGCAGCCGGAGCCGGGGTCGCGCTTGTTGCAAGGCTGGTCGATATTGGTGAAATAGTAGCAGCGCGTCCGCTGGCACAGATTGCCGCCGGTCGTCGCGCGGTTGCGCAATTGCTGGGTGGCACCCGCCAGGATCGCGCGCGAAAGAACGGGCCAGTCCGCCCGCACCCGCTCATCCACCGCGACCGCCGTATTGCTGGCCAGCGCACCGATCCGTAGGCCGCCGTCGTCCATCGTATCGATGCCCGCCATCGACAGGCGATTGATGTCGACCAGCGTGCCGGGCGTTTCGACTTCCAGTTTCAGCAGATCGACCAGATTGGTCCCCCCGCCGATCGGCTGCGTCTGTTCGTCGGCGCAAAGCTGGGATGCGTGGACCAGGCTGTCCGCGCGCTGAATATCGAAGGGTTTCACGACTGCGCCTCCCGCACGGATTCTATCGCCTTGACGATATTGGAATAGGCGCCGCAGCGGCAGAGATTGCCGCTCATCCGCTCGCGAATCTCCTCGCCGCTGAAGTCGATCTTGCCGGTCAGGTCTTCGCTGGCGTCGCTGGGCCAGCCATTGGCGATCTCGTCCATCATCGCGGTGGCCGAACAGATCTGGCCCGGCGTGCAATAGCCGCACTGGTAACCGTCATGCTCGACAAAGGCGAGCTGCAGCGCCGACGGATCGTCGGGCGTGCCCAGCCCCTCGATCGTGGTCACGCTGTCGCCGTCGTGCAGGGCCGCCAGGGACAGGCAGCTGTTGATGCGCATGCCGTTGACGATCACGGTACAGGCGCCGCACTGGCCGTGGTCGCAGCCTTTCTTGGTGCCGGTCAGTCCCAGGTCGCCGCGCAGGAAATCGAGCAGGCTGACGCGCGGATCGTCGGGCAGCTCGTGGCTTTCGGAATTAACGGTGATGGGCAAGTTCGTCTCCTCAGCCTTCCCAATGCGCGAGAACGCCGGGGTTTCCGAAGAGGTCGTTCATTGTGCCGCAAGCTCGACAAGGCGAAGCGCCAGCGCGGTGAGCCGAGTTACCGGCCGTCCCCCTGCCCCGGCACGTTCGCACGCAGTTCGTCCAGCCACGGCTGTGCACTCGCATCCGATGGCGCACGCCAGTCGCCCCGCGGGCTGAGCGCGCCCGCCGACGACACCTTCGGCCCATTGGGCATGGCAGAGCGCTTGAACTGGCTGAACGCGAAGAAGCGGCGCAGGAAAGCCTCGAGCCAATTAACAATGGTGGGCAGGTCGTATTCGCGGCGTTCCCGTTCCGGAAACTCGGCCGGCCAGCTGCCCCGTGCCGCCTCGCGCCAGGCATGCCAGGCCAGGAACGCGACCTTGGATGGGCGCTGGCCAAAGCGGACGACGTGATGCAGAAAGAAATCGTTGAGCTCGTAGGGACCGATGGTGTCTTCGGTGCTCTGCACCTCGCCGTCCTCGCCGATGGGGACCAGTTCGGGCGTGATCTCGGTTTCCAGGATCGACCGTAGGACATCGGCGGTCGCATCGTCGAACTGCCTGGTGCGGGTGGTCCAGCGGATCAGGTACTGGATCAGCGTCTTGGGCACGCCGGAATTGACCGCATAATGGCTCATCTGGTCGCCCACGCCATAGGTGCACCACCCCAGCGCCAGTTCGGACAAATCGCCGGTGCCGATGACGAAGCCGCGATGCTGCCCCGCAAGGCGGAACAGATAATCGGTGCGCAGCCCCGCCTGCACATTCTCGAACACCGTGTCGTACACGTCCTCGCCGCGCGCGAAGGGATGGTCCATGTCCGACAGCATCAGCCTGGCCGCGGGGCGGATGTCGATTTCCTCGGCATGGATGCCCAGTGCCTTCATCAGCTTCCAGGCGTTGGTCTTCGTGCCTTCCGTCGTGCCGAACCCCGGCATGGTATAGCCGCGGATCGTGCTGCGCGGCAGGCCCAGCCGGTCGCAGACCTTGGCGGCAACGATCAGCGCGTGGGTGGAATCCAGCCCGCCCGATACGCCGATGACCAGGCTCTCGCCGCTCGTCGCCTGGAACCGGCGCATCAGCCCGTCGACCTGGATGTTGAACGCCTCGAAACAATCCTCGTCCAGCTTGTGCTGCCGGTTGGGGACAAAGGGGAAGCGGCGGATCCGGCGGATCAGGCCGCTATCGCCCGCAGCCGGCAGATGATCGAACCGGATGGTGCGGAATTGCCGTTCGGGCCGCCCCGCGGCATCGACCGCATCGCCAAAGGTCTGCAACCGCAGGCGGTCGTTCAGGATACGCTCGCAATCGACGTCGGCGATGCATAGCTCGGGCGCCAGCGTGAACCGCTCGCTCTCGCACAGCAGGTCGCCGAGTTCGTAGATCATGCCCTGCCCGTCCCAGGCCAGGTCGGTCGTGCTCTCGCCATGCCCGGCGGCGGAATAGACATAGGCCGAAGCGGTGCGCGAGCTTTGCGCTCGGCACAGCATGTGACGCTCGTCCGCCTTGCCGATGGTGATGTTGGAAGCCGAAAGGTTTGCTAGGATCGTCGCGCCCGCCAGCGCGCCGCGCGTCGATGGCGGGTCCGGCGCCCAGAAATCCTCGCAGATCTCGGCGAACACGCTGAAGCCCGGCAGATCGGCGGCGGCGAAGATCAGGTCGGTGCCGAAGGGCACGCTTTCCCCGCCGATAACGATCTGCTCGTCCGCGATGCCCCGTCCTGCCGCGAACCAGCGCTTTTCATAGAATTCGCGGTAATTGGGCAAGAAGCTCTTTGGCACGGCGCCCAGGATCCGTCCGCGATGGATGGCGATGGCGCAATTATAGAGCCGCCCCGACCGCCGCAGCGGAGCGCCGACCAGCAGCAGCGGGATCATATCCGCGCTTGCCTGGGCAATCTCTATCAGCGCTTCTTCGGCCGCGTCGAGCAGCGCGCTCTGCATCACCAGGTCGTCGAGTGCGTAGGAGGATACGCACAATTCGGGAAAGACCAGCAGATCGACTTTCCGCTCGTGTGCCTTGCGGGCCTCTGCCAGCACTGCGTCGCGGTTGAAGGCGACATCCGCCGTCCGCACGCAGGGCGTGGCCGCGGCGACCCGCACGAAACCGTGCGCGTGCAGGTCGTAGAATGCGTGATTGTCCCCGATGGTCCCGTCCCCTGGCGACCGTGTCCAACATCATCTCCGCCGCGGCATCGCCTGCCCGCGCACGGTTATCATTGCCATCAAAGGTTTGCATGCCAAGACGTTCCGCCCGGCGGATCGTCAGCTTCGGTTCGCCGCCGTGACAGGTGCAGGCGTCATCCGGGGCACCAGCAGGTGAATGCACAGCAGCGCCAGCAGATAGGCCAGCCCGGCATAGAGCACGATCGGCACGTAGGAGCCGGTCAGCTCAAGCGTCCAGCCCGTCGCCTGCGACATCAAGATGCCGCCGATGGCCCCAGCGGCCCCGCCCATGCCCAGCACCGTCGCCACCGCCTTGCGCGGGTACAGGTCCGCGATCATCGTGAAGATGTTGGAGCTGAACGCCTGGTGCGCGGCGGTGCCCAGCCCGATCAGCAGCACCGCCACCATCGGGTTCGGGGCGCTGGCCACGGTCACCAGCGGCAGCGCCAACAGCGCCGCGCACAGCAGCGTCGTCTTGCGCGCCCTGTTGATGCTCCACCCCCGCGCGATGAGGTGGGAAGAGAGCCAGCCCCCTGCGATCGATCCGATGTCGGCAAGCAGATAGACGCCCACCAGTGCCGGTCCGATGGTCGCGAACAGCCCGCTTTCGCGCGTGGGAAACAGCTCCATGCCCTGCGTCTTGGCCAGCAGGTCGGGCAGCCAGAACAGGAACAGGTACCACACCGGATCGGTAAAGAACTTGCCGCAGATGAAGAACCATGCCTGCCGCTGGCAGATCGCGGTGCTCCAGCTGAGCAACTCGGTCGCGGGTTCCTCGCCGTCCTGGTCGATCCAGGCCCGCTCCTCGTCCGATACGCCGGTATGCAGGTGCGGCTGGCGGAAGAAGCGCAGCCAGGCCCACAGCACGACGAAGCCGAGCAATCCGGTCGCGATGAAGGCGGTGCGCCAGCCGAATGCCCCGGCCAGTGCGATGGCGATCAGGGGCGTCAGTAGCACGCCGACATTGGCGCCCGCGTTCAGCAGGCCGACGCCCAGTGCACGCTCGCGCTTGGGAAACCATTCGGCGATGGATTTCACCGCGCCCGGATAGGCGGCGCTTTCCGCCGCGCCCAGCACGATACGCGCAAGGATGAACTGCAACGCACTGCGCGCCGCCGCGTGCAGGCAGGCTGCAACGCTCCACACCGCGATCGCGATGGCCATGCCGCGCCGAGTGCCCAGCCTGTCGAGAAGGCGCCCCACCACCAGCAGGCCGATCCCATAGCTGGCCTGAAAGGCGGTGACGATATTGCCGTAATCCACCTCGGACCAGCCCATGTCCTCCTCGATCACGGGCTTCAGCACGCCGATAATCTGCCGGTCGATGTAGTTGATCGTGATCACGCCGAAGAGCAGCGCGCAGATGCCCCATCTGTAGCGGCCCAGCGGCTTCGCGATCGCTGCGACGGACGCCATTCCCCTCTCCTTTGTATCTGATAGCGCTACCATACGCGGGCCGCGATGCTTGGCAAGCATTTCGCCCAGCCCTGCCTGCGACCGTCCGGTCAAAAGCGAGATCGCTGTTAGAGACATGAAAACGTGGCCCGTCCTCCCTGCGCGGGGGGTGCGCCCGAATTTCCCATGGACAGATGCCGCCGCCGCCTTAATGATAGCGCTCCCACATTTAATACGAGCCGTCGTCGGCCGATCTGGGAGGGGAAGATGTTCAAGTTTCGCGCGACCACCGTCGCGTTCACCGCCGCGCTGCTGGCAGGCTGCGCCGCCGTTCCGGCCACCATGGACCAGGGCCAGGCGCCGCTTGCCAACGCCGCCGATGGTCCGGGCACCGCGCATCCGGAAATCTGGCCCGCCTACGATTATCCGGTGCCGAAGAACCCGCAGGCAGAGCAGCGCATCGCCGACCTGCTGAACCGCATGACGCTGGAAGAGAAGATCGGCCAGCTGGTGCAGGCCGATCTGTGCTGCGTCACGCCAGAGGACGTGAGCCGCTACAATTTGGGCTCGATCCTGGTGGGCGGCAACAGCGGACCGGGCGGCAACGATCTTGCACCCGCGCCCGAGTGGCTGAAGGCCGCCGACGATTTCTACACGGCCTCGGTGGACAAGTCCGACGGCGGCGTGGGCATTCCGCTGGTCTGGGGCACCGACGCGGTGCACGGCCATTCGAACATCGTGGGCGCCACGATCTTCCCGCACAACATCGGGCTTGGCGCGATGCGCGACCCGTCGCTGGTGGAAAAGATCGGCGAGGTTACCGCCAAGGAGATCCGGGTCACCGGGCAGGAATGGACCTTTGCCCCCACCGTGGCCGTCCCGCAGGACTTCCGCTGGGGCCGCGCGTATGAAGGCTATTCGAGCGACCCCGAACTGGTCGCGTCCTATGTCGGCGCGATGGTGCGCGGGTTGCAGGGTCCGCCGACCAATGACGACCTGCTTGCGGGGCCGCACGTCATCGCCTCGACCAAGCATTTCCTGGCCGATGGCGGCACCGACCGCGGCGTCGACCAGGGCAATTCCTCGATCGACGAGGAGACGCTGCGCGATATCCACGGCCTGCCCTATGGCCCGGCCATCGGCGAAGGCGTGGCGACGGTGATGGTCAGCTTCTCGTCGTGGCAGGGGCGCAAGATGACGGGCAATCGCAGCCTCGTCACCGGCGTGCTCAAGGACCGCATGGATTTCGGCGGCTTCGTCGTGTCCGACTGGAACGCGCATGGCCAGGTCGAGGGTTGCACCAACGAAAGCTGTCCCCAGGCGCTGGACGCCGGGATCGACATGTACATGGCGCCCGACACGTGGAAGCCGATCTACGAGGATCTGCTTGCCCGTGCGCGATCGGGCGAATTGCCCATGGCGCGGATCGACGATGCCGTCGCGCGCATCCTGCGCGTCAAGATGCGCTTGGGCCTGTTCGAGGCGGGCAAGCCGTCGGACCGCCCGCTGTCGGGCCAGTACGATCTGCTGGGCGCTCCGGAACACCGCGAAGTGGCGCGGCAGGCGGTTCGCGAATCGCTGGTGCTATTGAAGAACCAGGGCGTGTTGCCGCTGCGTCCCGGCGGCCGCTTGCTGGTCGCGGGCGACGGCGCGGACGACATCGCGCGCCAATCGGGCGGGTGGACGCTGTCGTGGCAGGGCACCGGCATCGACAACAGCAATTTTCCCGGCGCGACCTCGATCTGGAGCGGGCTGAAGCAGAGCGTCGAGGCCGGTGGCGGCAGCGCGCAGCTTTCGCCCGACGGCAGCTTCACGCAAAAGCCCGACGCGGCGATCGTCGTGTTCGGCGAAAAGCCCTATGCCGAGTTCCAAGGCGACCGTGCGACCCTGGCGCTGGATGCGGAACTCACCGGGCCCTATGAAACCATGCGCAAGCTGAAGGCGCAGGGCATTCCGGTCGTGGCGCTGATGCTCACGGGCCGTCCGCTCTACGTCAATCCCGCGCTCAACATGGCCGACGCCTTCGTGGTCGCCTGGCTGCCGGGCAGCGAGGGCGGCGGCGTGGCCGACGTGCTGGTCGGCGACGGCACCGGCAAGCCGCGGCACGGCTTTTCGGGCAAGCTGCCCGCAGCGTGGCCGCAGACGCCCGTGATGGCGGACGGGGTGCTCTTCCCCTTCGGCTATGGCCTGACCTATGGCGCGGCATCGCAGAACTGGACGCCCCTGTCCGAGGTCGCCGTTACCGAGGCGAGCGATACGAGGTCCTGGTTCAGCGCGGGCAGCCCGCCTTCCGGGTGGTCGCTGCTGGTCGCGGGCGAGGAAGGCGGTCCGCAAACGCGCATCACCACCGTCCCGGCCGAGGCGCTGCGCGGCCGGGTCCGCGTGAGCGCGACCGACTATCTCGTCCAGGAAGGCGGCAGGCGCTTTACCGTGGCGGACGGCGATGCCGCGGTCATGCTGCGCAATTTCGAACCGGTGAACGTCGACCGCGAGACGAACGGCGACGTGAAGCTGCTTTTCACCCTGCGCGTCTGGGATGCACCCGATAACGCCAGCATCGGCGCGGGGGGCGAGAGCGGCAGCGGCAACGTGCGTTTCGACATGCAGCAGAGCGACGAGTGGCAGCGCTACGGCGTCCCGCTCAAGTGCCTGCGCGCGCAAGGCGCCGACGTTACCGCGCTCACGCTGCCCTTCATCCTGCAGACGCAGGGCAAGGCGGATTACGCGCTGGGCGAGGTTCGGCTGGGCACCGATGCCGAGGTGGAGGTCCCATGTTCGTGACGAACCGCGCGCAACCGACGATGGCCGGGTCTGCCCGGCGGCAAGGAAAAACCATGAAACATCTTTCGATCATCGCGGCATCGACCGCCGCGCTGGCGCTGGCGGGTTGCAGCGTCGATGCCCAGGATACCGCATCGCGGACTGCGTCAGCCGCCCAGTCTCCCGCAGCGCTGCCCGTGGGCACCTGCATCAACATGGGCAACATGCTGGAGCCGGAGAACGAGGGCAGCTGGGGCGGCGCGAAAATCACCAATGCCGATTTCGCCCGCATCAAGGCGGCCGGTTTCGATAGCGTCCGCATCCCCGTGCGCTGGCACAACAAGAGCATGGACCACCCGCCCTATACCGTCGATCCGCAATGGATGGCACGCGTGGAGCAGGTCGTCGACTGGGCGCTGGCGAACAACCTCAACGTCATCCTCAACAGCCATCATTTCGATCCGATCTATGCCGATCCGTCGGGCACTGCCGCATGGCACGGCGCGGTGTGGCAACAGATCGCCGAACGCTTTGCCGACAAGCCGCAGGACCGCCTGTGGTTCGAGCTTGAGAACGAGCCACATGACAAGTTCGACAACTCCAACCTGATCGCAACGCTTACTCCTGCGCTGGACGCGGTGCGCGCGGTCAATCCGACCCGCCCCGTGATCATCGGCGGCGGCGACTGGAGCGGAGTTGATTCGCTGGCGACGCTGCCGATGCCAGATGACGCGAACGTCTATCCGACGTTCCACTATTACGAACCGTTCGACTTCACCCACCAGGGCGCGGCATGGGCCGGACCGGACATTCCGGAACCGGGCCGCAAATACGGGACCGAGGAAGACCGCCAGCGCCTGCGCGACGATGTCGCCAAGGTCGACGCCTTCATCAAGCGGACCGGCAAGGTGCCCTTCATGGGTGAGACCGGTGCCTATGACAAACACATCAGCACCGCTGAACGCGCGGCCTATCACCGCGCCGTCCACGATGCCTTTGCGCCCGAAGGCGTGGGGATGTGCACTTGGGCCTATGCCAACACGTTCCCGTTCTGGGACCGCGAAACAGGCCAATGGCTGCCCGGCATGCGCGCCGCCATCGGCCTGAAGGAGGACTAGCCACCGATCACGGGCGGGTCGCTGCGTAGGGTCCGACCACCATGCCGGTGAACAGGCCGGCATGGACGGAGGCGAGCGGCTCTACATCGACCTGCCCGGCGATCGTCTGCCAGTTTTCGCTGCCCGCGGGACGCCATGCGAAATCGGCGGTCCCGCGGTCGAGGCTCATGCGCAGCTGGATCTTGCCGGGATCGGCCAGCGGAACCGAGCCGACGATTTCGCCATATTGGTCCTCGTCCTCGGACGCGCGCCTGCGGACGGTCAGCTGGCCTTCTTCCATGCCCACGGCAATGAAATGGCTCTCGTCCATGAAGGCGAGCAGCCCGGCGAAATCGCCCGGTGCCTCCGGATCGTATTCCAGCTGCGTGACGATATCGGCCGAATGATGCCGCAGACGCCGCCCCACGAACGCTGGTTTCCCCAGCGATCCCGCCGCATCGGCAGAGGGGTCGAGCACCAGTTCGCCCTGGCTTTCCGCGACCGTAACCAGCTTGTCGGATCCCGGAGTGCGGATCCCGATCCATTCGCCCGAAAGGGGCTGGTCGAAATCATCGCGCCACTGGTCCCATTGCTCGCCCGGCGAGGCGGGAAGATCGGGAGCCTTGGCCACCATCGGCACGGACTTGCCCTTGTCCAGGAAGATCGGCCAGCCATCGCGCCATTCGACGGGAAGCAGGAATGTCTCGCGCCCCAGCAGGGTCGATTGCCCTTCGAACGGCCGCGTCGCCAGGAACACGCCCCACCAGCTGCCGTCCTTCAATTGCACCAGATCGGCGTGGCCGGTGGCCTCGACCCGGTCGGGCCGGTCGGCGGGCAAGTCGCGCTGCGTCAGGATCGGGTTGCGGGGTCCGGCGACATACGGTCCCTCGATCGAGCGTGACCGGTAGATCGTCTGCGAATGCTGTTCGGCGGTCCCGCCCTCGGCAGCGGTCAGATAGTACCAGCCGTCGACATGATAGATATGCGGCCCTTCGGCCCATACCGGCTGGGCCGACAGGTCGACACCGCCATTCACCAGCAGGACCGGATCGCCGGTCACCTGCATGGTGTCGGTATCGAAGCGCTTCATCCAGATCGCGCGGTGCCCGTCGTAAAGCGGTTCGCCCGGCGGCGCGTCGTTATAGACGATCCACGCCCTGCCCTCCTCGTCAAAGGTCAGCGAGGGATCGATGCCGCCGAAATCCAGCCAAGACGGATCGCTCCACGGACCTTCCGCCTTGTCGGCGGTGATCACGAAATTGCCGCGGCAATCGATGCAGGTGTTCACGATCCAGAACTTGCCGCCGTGATGGGTGATCGCCGGCGCGAACAGGCCGCGATTGGTGCCCAGGCCAGAGAAATCGACCATGCCGGGCCGGTCGATGGCATTGGTCACCAGGCGCCAGTTGACCAGGTCCGTGCTGTGATAGATCGGCAGGCCGGGAAACCAGCTGAAGGTGGAATTGACCAGGTAGAAATCCTGTCCGACCTGCACGATCGAAGGATCGGGCTGGAACCCGGGCAGGATCGGATTGCGATAGCTTCCCTCGGGCGCAGGCGGCTCCTGCCCGGTCGCGGTGTATTCGACGAAGTCGAAGCGCGCCTCGCCCGCATGGGCGGCGATCGGCAGGACCGATACCGCAAGCCCCAGTCCAAGAACCATTTTCCGAAGTCGACGCGACGCCATTGCTCTCCCCTTGTTTTCTTTACACTTGCCCCAGCCGGGCGACATACCTATGGTAGCGCTATCACTGGAGAGGGCAAGAGCCGGAATGGCCGTACAAATCACTGACATCCTTCCGTCCGATTACCGGGCGGGACACTTCATCGGGCGTGCTGCGACCGCAGACGGCCCCGTGGTCTTCGCCATTCGCGATGGCCGCTTCTTCGAACTGACCGACAGCTCGGCCAGCGTTTCGGGCGCGGTCGCGCGGCGCGATTTCGACCAGGGACGCGACGTCGGCAAGGTCGAGGACGGCCTGCCCGATGGCTGGACCCTGCTGTCCCCGATCGACCTGCAATGCATCAAGGCCAGCGGCGTCACCTTCGCCCTGTCCGCGATCGAGCGCGTGATCGAGGAACGTGCACGCGGCGATGCCGCCAAGGCCGCCGAGATCCGCTCGCAGCTCGAGGACAAGGTCGGCGGCGGCATCCGCTCGGTCGTTCCCGGCAGCGCCGAGGCCGAAGAGCTGAAGGCCGCGCTGATCGAGGAAGGCATGTGGTCGCAATATCTCGAGGTCGCGATCGGCCCGGATGCCGAGATTTTCTCCAAGTCCCCGGTCCTGTCCTCGGTCGGCCACGGCGCGCCCATCGGGGTCCGCTCCGATTCCTCGTGGAACAACCCCGAGCCTGAAGTCGTGCTGATCTGCGACGCGCATGGCGAAGTCGTGGGCGCCACGCTGGGCAACGACGTGAACCTGCGCGATTTCGAAGGGCGCTCGGCGCTGCTGCTGTCGAAGGCGAAGGACAACACCGCAAGCTGCTCGATCGGCCCGTTCATCCGCCTGTTCGACGACGGCTTCGGCATCGACGACGTGCGCAACGCGCATATCGAGCTGACGATCGAGGGTACCGACGGCTACCACCTCAAGGGTGAGAACGTCATGGCCGAGATCAGCCGCGATCCGCTGGAACTGGTGCGCCAGTGCCTGTCGGAGCATCACTATCCCGACGGGTTCGTCCTGTTCTGCGGCACGCTGTTCGCGCCGACGCAGGACCGTGACGAGGCCGGTGCCGGCTTCACCCACAAGGAAGGCGACATCGTCACGATCAGCTCCTCGCGGATCGGCACCCTGTCGAACCCGGTCACGACTTCGCGCGACGCGCCGGCGTGGACCATGGGTATCGGAGAATTCGTTCGCAATCTCGCCAAGCGCGGATTAGTCGGACAAATCTAAAAATCATAACGAAGGGAATTGCGACAGTGGTCAACCGGGCACACTACCCCAGCCTGGCCGGCAAGCGGGTGGTCGTCAGCGGCGGAGCCTCAGGCATCGGCGAGGGCATCGTGGAGGGCTTTGTGGCGCAGGGCGCGGCAGTGGCGTTCGTGGACTTGCAAAAGGCGGAGAGCGAGGCGCTGGTCGCGCGCAACGCCGATGCCGAAGTGCCGCCGATCTTCCGCCATTGCGACATCACCGATATCGAGGGCTATATGGCCACGCTCGAGGAGATGATCGGCGAGATCGGTGGCTGCGACGTGCTGGTGAACAATGCCGCCAGCGACGACCGCCACTCGCTGGACGAGGTGACGCCCGACTATTGGGACGACCGCATGGCGGTGAACCTGAAGCACCAGTTCTTCGCGGCCAAGGTCGCCGTGCCGAACATGAAGAAGGCCGGCGGCGGCAGCATCATCAATCTCGGCTCGATCAGCTGGCACCTGGGGCTTCCGGACCTGGCCATCTACCAGACCACCAAGGCGGCGATCGAGGGGCTGACCCGCAGCCTCGCGCGCGAACTTGGGCGCGATAACATCCGCGTCAACGCGATCCTGCCGGGCAATGTCCAGACGCCGCGCCAGATGCGCTGGTACACGCCCGAGGGCGAGGCCGAGATCGTCGAGGCGCAATGCCTGGACGGGCGAATCCAGCCGGTCGACATCGCGGCCATGGCGCTGTTCCTCGCGTCGGATGATGCGCGCTTCTGCACGGCGCACAACTACTGGGTGGATGCTGGATGGAGATAGAGACGCAGGTACGGGCGCTGATCGACGCCGGGTGCAAACTTGGCGAAGGCGTCCTGTGGGACGCAGGGCGCGCGCTCGTCTGGTTCGTCGATATCAAGCGCCACCGGCTGTGGCATTACGAGCCGGCATCGGGCAGCAGCGCCTTTGCCGAGGCACCCGACCAGATCGGCTGGGCCATCCCGGCCGAGGGTGACCTGCTGCTCTGCGGGCTGAAGACCGGCCTGTTCACTTTCGATCCCGCATCCGGCCAGTTCGAAAAGCTGGCCGAGGTGCCGGGCGAGCCTGCGCACAACCGCCTCAACGATGCCTGCACCGATCCCTGGGGCCGCGTGTGGTTCGGATCGATGGACGACAGCGAGGATCGCGCATCCGGCCGCTTCTACGTCTTCGACCGGGGCGAGATTCGCGCGGCCGGACCGGCGGGGATCACCATTACGAACGGACCCGCGGTGAACGCACAGGGCGACCGCATCTATTTCACCGATACCAGCGGGCAAAAGATCATGGCCGCGCCGCTGACGCGCGAGGGCGTTGGCGAAGCGCGCCCGTTCGCCGACACGGCGGCGCTCTTCCCCGACGCCTTTCCCGACGGCCCCGTCGTGGATGCCGAGGATCACCTGTGGACCGGCCTCTACATGGGCGGCAAGGTCGCGCGCTTCTCGTCCGACGGTCAGCTTGTCGCCACCATCGACATGCCGGCGCGCGACATCACCAAGATGGCGTTCGGCGGCGCCGACTATACGACCGGCTATGTAACGTCGGCGACCAAGAACATGGCGGAGGATGACATGAAACAGTTTCCGCAGGCAGGCAGCCTGTTCGCTTTCGACGCACCCGTGGCGGGCTTTGCGCAGGCACGGGCGAAGCTGGGATGAGGCGGCCCGCCTATTTCGCTGCCCTGTGCGCAGCTTCCGCTACTGCGTCCGCCGCGGCCCTGGCCGCTCCGGCACCCGGTCCCGCCTATGGCGACGGCATGGTGCTGCAGCAGGGGCAGCCGGTCACGATCTCGGGCAAGGCCGCGCCCGGCGCGCGCATCACCGGCATGCTCGGCACCACGCGCGCAAAGGCGACTGCCGCGGACGACGGCAGTTTCACCATCAGCTTCCCCAGCCGGACCGCGAGCGCGGCGCCGGTCTCGCTGACGCTGAGCGACGATACGGGCAGCGCCACGCTGAACGATCTGCTCGTCGGCGATGTCTATCTCTGCTCGGGCCAGTCGAACATGGAACTGCCCGTCACCCGCGCGCTCAACACGCTGGGTGAACTGCGACAGGCGACCGACGGCGGCATCCGCCTGCTCAAGATCCCGCAAGAAGTGGCATCGGTCGAACAGGATTCCTTTGCCGAACCCGTGACCTGGAAGCCGGTGAGCGCCGAAAGCGTCGCCGATTTCTCGGCTGCCTGCTATTTCATGGCCAAGCAGCTGCGCGCCGATCACCCGGATGTTCCCGTTGGTCTTATCCACTCGAACTGGGGCGGCAGCGCCGCGCGCGCATGGCTCGATCCGCAGAGCGTGGAGACGGCCTATGGCGCCGAGGCGGTGGCGCAATTGTCGCTGTACGACCGCGATCCGCTGGCCGCGGCGCAGTCGTTCGTACCGCAGTGGTATGACTGGTGGCGCGAAAAGGACAACGGGCGCGAGCCATGGGTCGATCCCGACGTCCTGGAATGGAATCCCGTTCCGAAGATCTCGTTCTGGAACGAATGGACCGGGACGGGGCTGGACACCGACGCGATCGCGAATGTCTGGCTGCGCAAGAGCTTTACGCTGACCGCCGAGCAGGCCGCTAGCCAGGGAACGCTGTCGATCGGCTCCATCGACGACCTCGACCTGACCTGGGTGAACGGCCACCCGGTCGGCTATACCTTCGGCTGGGGCGTGGAGCGGCATTACCGCGTTCCCGCCGGGTATCTGCACGAGGGCGAGAACGAGATCCTGATCGCCGCCAACAACTCGTGGGACACGGGCGGTTTCTTCGCGGGAGCTGACCGGCTGTTCTTCGAGACCGGTTCGGGCCAGACGCTGCCGCTGGGCACGGGCTGGCGCTACTCCATCGCCGATTTCGACGAGGTGCCGCCGCGCGCGCCGTGGGATGCCAACGCCGGCATGGGCGTAATGCATAACGCGATGATCGCGCCGCTTGGCCCGATGCGCCTTGCCGGTGTCATCTGGTACCAGGGCGAAAGCGATGCCGGGCAGCCCGATTACGACAAGAAGCTGGACATGCTGTTTGGCGGCTGGCGCCGCCAGTTCGGAGAGCAGGCCCGCGTGATGGTCGTGCAGCTGGCCAATTTCGGCGAACGCGTCGGCAAGCCCGAAGCATCGTCATGGGCGCAATTGCGGCAGGAACAGCTCGACGCCGTGGCCGCCGCGGACGATGCGGCGCTGGTGACGGCCATCGACATCGGCGAGCCGACTGATATCCACCCCGCCAACAAGAACGTGCTGGGCAAGCGGCTTGCCATGGCGGCCGAGGGCAAGCCGATGCCGATGCCGGTTTCGGCGACGAGGTCGGGCGATACGGTCACGGTACGCTTCAGCGGGGTCGAGGGCGGATTGCGGGCATTCGGCGGTCCCTATGCGCTCGGCTTCGAGCTGTGCGGCGAAACGCAGGAAAGCTGCCGCTATGCCCTGCCGGCGCTGAGCGGCGACACGGTGACCCTGAACGCTGGTGACGGCCAGCCTGTGACGCGCGTGCGCTATGCTTGGGCGGATGCCCCGGTCGTCAACCTGTACGACGCGCGCGAATTGCCCCTGCCCGGCTTCGAACTGCCCGTTCGATGAGGCTTGCGCGCCGGCAGTTCATCGCGGCCGCCGGCGCTGCGAGCCTGGCCGCCTGTACCTTGCCGCGCGCGAACCGCAGCAATGCGGGCTTTGTCACGCGCGAGGGAACGCGGCTGATGCAGGCGGGCATGCCCTATCGCATCGTGGGCGCCAACATGTGGTATGCCGCTTGGCTGGGCGCGAACACCGACTATGGCGACCGCGCCCGACTCCTGC
>JAPYSD010000501.1 GCA_029936705.1 Croceicoccus sp.
CGCAGTCGAGCGCGCCATCCGTCCGCTTGCTCCGAGGCGCAGGAACGCCCTGTTTGCTGGCTCCGACGAGGGCGGCGACATCTGGGCGGTGATTGCGTCGCTCCTTGAAAACTGCTAGCTCACCGGCATCAACCCGCACACCTGGCTGACCGCGACGCTCACCCACCAGCTTCGCAAACGGCCACCTCGCATCGCGGATCGACGAACTCATGCCCCGCGCCGACGTGAGCTGAAAACAGCGCTCTGATGTCCGCTGTCAACACTCAGGGCGCGTGGCATCATCCGTTCGGCAAAGAACGGTGCGTGTGCATCCGCACACAGGTGGAGGTGGGGCCTGAGAGACGTCGGTGATCAAGCTCTGATACGCGGGTTGGTTACCGCATTCCCGATTATGCGTCCGGGGCTGATCCGATCTTACAACGGGCGTCGGCGATGCCGGCCACAAAGCGCATGACGGATGTTCCCCTGCCGTGGCTCCACCCCCGCCTGTGCGCGGGAGTCTTGAGCAGCCTCAGGCTGTTTGCACCTCCCGAGCCACTGCCCACATGAAGCCAGCCAGTTCGCGGGCGACCGCCGTGCATACCACGGTCGTCTTCTTGCCGTTCGCGCTGAGCGCGCGATACCGCCCGGTCAGGCGGCTCTGCGCCTTCCACGCGATCTCGCGGACCTTCGGTGTGGTCTGTTCGAGGAGATATAGCTTCTTTGCACCCACTCGAGGCGGGTGACGGTAGGTCCACGCGCTCTCGACCAGCATATGTCGAACGCGGCTGTTGCCAGCCTTGGTAATGCCGCCGCGCCGGATCGTGTCGCCGGTGGACCGTTCGCTTGGCACCAGGCCGAGATATCCCATGAGCTGCCCAGGGCTGTCGAAGCGTCGCACGTCACCAACTTCGGTGGCGAACGTCACTGCGACGATCAGATCGACACCGCGTAATGCTTGAAGAGCCCGGACGACGGGCGCCAATGACCAGCTTGGCAGGAACTCAACGATCGCAGCCTCAATGCGGTCGATCCGCTCCTTCGATATCCGCACAGCATCGACGAGTTCCTGCAACGCAATCTGGTGGGCAGGATGTTCAAAGCGCTGTTCCTGAAGCCACCGCAGATACCGCATCGACCAGCTCTTCTTGCGCGGATAGATCCGGCCATGCTTCAGCATGAAGGCGCTGACCTGTTGGCGATGAACGCGTTGCGCTTGGACCGCGGCCGATCGCGCGCGGACAAGGTCGCGCATCGCTTCATGCCCCTCGTCAGGAACCCAGACCGGCGTCAGCTCTCCGGCCCGCAAAAGCTTGGCCAGCCCTACCGCATCGCGCCGGTTGGTCTTTACCCGGTCGCCAGGTCTCCTTGGGATCAACGAGGGTGCAACGACGTCGCAAGAATGCCCCATGCCGGTGATGAGACGGAAGAGGCCGTAACCGGTGGGTCCGGCCTCATAGCAGAAATGCGCTCGCCCGTGCTTCGCGGTAATCCGCTGCACCGCCCGCCGCATCGCATCGGGCGCGGCGTCCACTTCACCGAAATACCTGACCTCACCGCCACGCTCGCTGTCGGCAATCGCAATAGCGTTGCGCGACTTTGCCACGTCGATCCCGACGAAAACATCTGTATGCTGATCCATGGCTCGTCGTCCTGTGATGAGGATCGGCTCGGCCACCCCGAGCAACCCTCGGAAGTACAGTGTAGGGCGAGCCAACTCAAACACCGAGACGGACATACGGTCTTACCGATAGGTGCATTCGGAGGTCAAGGAAGAGGCAGAAAATGGTTAAAGCGTAACCGAAAAACGCCGACAGGTCTCCAATCTGCCTGACCGGTCTCCGATCCCCGCGATCGCGCCGAAAAATTGTGGTTATTGCAGATGTCCAGCTTCACGCCGTCACCGATGCCAACCGACCCTTGAGCTTTTTTATTACAGCGAGCCAGATTAGCAATTAAACCGCGCGGCGGCTTTGTTCGATGACTTCTTAAGGGCGCAATGGATCCTCGCCGACCGGGGTTTATAAAACCATTTGGTATCGCGATGCTCTGGAGCAAAAGGGCATCAAACCTCGCATTCCCGACCGCAAATCTCGTTCAATGTCAGTCAAATACGACAAGCGCCGATACAAAGGCCGTAACCGCTTCGAGATAATGTTTGGACACTCGAAGGATAGGCGTCTTGGCGCAACCCGCTACGATCGCCGCCGACCATATTCTTCTCAACCGTCGCTCTCGCAGCCATTATGCTCCACCGTCTTTGATCAATGAGTGCTGAGTCTAAGCGAAATGCGACCGGAAATTCGTGAAATTCGGGTAGCTCGCGAAGTGTTGAACCTAAATATCCCTGCGGCGCTTAAAAGATGTCGAATATAAATCTTTGTAGATCCAATTTTGCGCGCCAACAACACGCGACGCCCATTAATCCGGGGGCTGACGCAGCTCTCGGTAAATACGGCTCAACCGCGCCATGTGCCCGCCAGTCAGTCAATACATACCACTCATGCTCGGTCTGAATGACATGAATGCCACCAAATCGATGGGTCCTGACTAACTCGACCTTGCGCGCGCGAGATAACGCTCCAATTCAGCGTGGAAATGGCCGATGCGCTGCTCCTGTTCGGATAGAATCGCCCCTTCGTAGCTAGCGCTTTCTATGTACCCATCCGGTGAGGCCCGCCTTGTCCGGCGAGTGAACGACCGGTCTTAAGAGCGCTCGTATGAGCGAGCTTAGGAGCGGAGCATGGGTCAGATCACGGTGATGACGGGGCCGGAGCGTCGTCGGCGTTGGAGCGAGGAGGAGCGGATTGAGATCCTCGCCGAGGCCTTTGCGCCGGGCGCCTGCGTTGCCGATGTATCGCGGCGGCGCGACGTTTCGACCAGCCTGATCTACACATGGCGTCGCAAGTTGCGCGAACAGTCGGCGGCTGCGTCCTTGCCGGTACCGGAGA
>JAPYSD010000502.1 GCA_029936705.1 Croceicoccus sp.
GCTTCACGCTCAACTCGCTGTCCTTGCTGGCGCTGGGGCTGGTCGCGGGTGTGCTGGTCGATGACGCCATCGTCGAGATCGAGAATATCGTGCGCCACATGCGCATGGGCAAAAGCGCGTGGCAGGCATCGATCGATGCCGCGGACGAGATCGGGCTGGCCGTGGTGGCCACGACCTTCTCGATCGTCGCGGTGTTCCTGCCCGTCGGCCTGATGGGCGGCGTGCCGGGGCAGTTCTTCAAGAATTTCGGCCTGACCGTCGTGGTGTCGGTGCTGATGAGCCTTGCCGTCGCGCGCATGATCACGCCGATGGTCGCGGCCTATTTCCTCAAGGCCAAGGGCCACGCCAGCCATGGCGAGGGCCGCCTGATGGACCGCTACATGGGCGTCCTGCGCTGGTCGCTCGACAATTCGCGGGCCGTGGCCCTGCGCCGCAAGTTGACGCGCGAACCGCTGCATTTCACCTCGGCGCTGTTCGAGATCATCTTCACGCTGCTGGTGCTGGCGGCGCTGGTCGGCGGTCTCGTCGTCGGCTTCCAGTTCATCTATGCGAAGCTCGACCTGACGGTCATCCTGCCCACCAATCCCAGCGCGCTGATGCAGCCGCTGGTCGGGCTGGCCAAGCTGGTGATCGAGGCGATCTTCTTCCTGGCCGTGATGGTCGTCCCGGCCGTGTTCGCCTTTGTCACGATCAAGCTGCTGGGCCTGCTGTTCAGGATGATGGGCGGGCATGTCGCGCGCTATCACGCCTATTACACCGGGCGCTGGTCCGCCCGGCTGCGCGATCACCGCACCTGGATGGTCGGCATCGGGCTGGGATCGCTGATCTGGTCGGTCATGCTGATCATGTCCGTGCCGATGCAGTTCTTCCCGAACTTCGATTCGGACTTCAGCCGCATCCGGCTGGAAATGGTGCCCGGCACCACGCTCGAGCAGACCGAGGCGGTGATGGACCGCGTCGCGGGCATCGTGAACGAGCGCCCCGAGGTCCGCAGCGCGCTGGTACGCGTGAACGAGGGCAATGCCCGCATGTTCATCAACCTGCGCGAGGACCGCGACAAGACCCAGCAGGATTTCGAGCGTGAACTCACGCCCATGCTGCAGGATATTCCCGACGCGCGCGTCAGCTTCCAGGACAACCAGGGCGGCGGCGGCACGGGTCGTGCGATCTCGGTCATGCTGTCGGGATCGGATCCCGAAACGCTGGAGAGCACTGCGCGCGAACTGGCCGACCAGATGCGGACCATCCCCGGCACCGTCGCGCCGCGGGTAGAGGCCGATCTGCAGCGTCCCGAACTGATCATCCGGCCCCGCACCGAGCTCGCCGCCAGCCTGGGCGTCACGACCGCGGCGCTTAGCCAGACGATCCGCATTGCGACCATGGGCGACATCGACCAGAACGCGGCGCGTTTCTCGCTGTCGGACCGGCAGATCCCGATCCGCGTCCGCCTGTCGCAGGATGCGCGGCGCGACCTGGACGTGATCCGCAACCTGCCGGTGCAGACCGCGTCGGGCGGATCGGTGCCGCTTGAGCGCGTGGCGGACATCGGCTTTGGCTCGGGCCCCACGACGATCCAGCGCTACAACCAGCAGCGCCGCGTCTTCGTCGGGGCCGATCTGGCCCCGGGCGTCGCCAAGGGCACCGTCGACGAGGCGGTCCAGAAGCTGCCGATCATGCAGAACCTGCCCACGGGCGTCTCGAACGAGGCGTTCGGCGTCGACCAGTTCCAGGAAGAGATGCTCAGCTCGTTCAGCGTCGCGCTGGCGTCCGGTATCCTGCTGGTATTCGCGGTGCTGGTGCTGCTCTACCACCGCTTCGTGTCGCCGCTGGTCAATATGGGATCGCTGTTCCTGGCCCCGCTGGGCGGCGTCATCCTGCTGATCCTGACCGGATACGAACTGTCGATGCCGGTCTTCATCGGCATATTGATGCTGTTCGGCATCGTCGCGAAGAACTCGATCCTGCTGATCGACTTCGCGATCGAGGAAATGGCCGCGGGCGCCGGGCGCATGCAGGCTATCATCGAGGCGGGACACAAGCGCGCCCAGCCCATCGTCATGACGACGGTGGCGATGACCATGGGCATGATCCCGACAGCGATCTCGCTGACGGGCGATTCCGCGTGGCGCGCGCCGATGGGCATCATCGTGATCGGCGGGCTGATCCTGTCGACGCTGCTGACCCTGCTGATCGTGCCGGCGGGCTTCAGCCTGGCCGACGGGTTCGAGAAGCGGATCGGCCCGCTGCTGCGCACCCGCCTGCTGACCTATGATCCGTCGCATCGCGGTGAGGACGGATCGCAACCCGACAGGCTGCCCGCCGAGTAGGGCGGCCCAGAGGTCCCTTGACGCAGCAGCCAGGCACGCAAGCTATCGAGGAGCAGGCCGACCGGGGACGGACGATGCGCCGCGTGGCGATCGGCCTGCTGGTGCTGATGGCGGTGATCTTCGTCACCGCACGCAGCCTGGAGGATCGAGTTCCCGGCATCGCCTTCGTCGCCGCCTTTGCCGAGGCAGCGATGGTCGGCGCATTGGCGGACTGGTTCGCGGTGACGGCCCTGTTCCGTCACCCGCTGGGCATCCCGATACCGCACACGGCCATCATTCCGACCAACAAGGACCGGATCGCCGATTCGATGGCGCGCTTCCTGCGCTCCAACTTCCTGACGCCCGCCGTTGTGGCGCGCCGGATGCGCGCCATGAACGTGGCGCGGGCGGCCGGCGACTATCTGTCGGCGCCGTCGAAGGGCGACGGACCGGGGGTGCGGGCAGGCGCGACCGAATTGCTTGCACAGGCGCTCGAATCGCTCGATCCGCAAAGGCTTGGCGACCATGTGCGCCATGGGCTGGCAGCGCAGCTGGAACGGCTGGAAGTCTCGCCCCTGCTGGGACAGATGCTGTCGGCGGCGATCGCGGACAAGCGCCATC
>JAPYSD010000503.1 GCA_029936705.1 Croceicoccus sp.
AGGTCGGTCTTGTCGCGCTTTTCCTGCGGCCGCCATTCGAGGACCGCGGACACGGAATAGCCGTGTGCGCGCATGCTGGCGAGATCGACGCCGGAGGTGAGAGCGGCAAAGACGCTCTTGGGGTCCGCAGTCGCGGCATTGGCGATCGCACGCTCTGATATCGTGTGCAGCGGCTTGATGAGCACGCGGCCTCTTTCGAAGGTGATGTGGACCCGCGTGCAATTGGCTGGGAACGCCTCGTCAATGAGCCGCTGGGAGCTGACTTCGACTTGATGTTCGAGCGGGTTGTTCCGCCGGCGCGGATAGGTGCGGGCATACACCTTCTTGACCCGGGGAGCCTGAAACAGGTCATAGCAACGTTCGATGACCATCCCTTCGCCGGGGCCAAGGCTCCGCTCCGTGACAGGGTCGCCCTTCGCGAAGTCGAATAGCGTGAGCAGGTTCGAACTGATAGTCAGGATCCGTGCGTCGCCCTTGCGGCGAAAACGCAGCTGCTTGGTTGCGATTTGTGGCACGTCTACGCGCACGAGGACTTCCTCGGTCATGCGGGGGTTCCTTTGATTATCAGCGGAGAGGCGGCGGAAGGGTCAGGTGCCGGAATAGACGAAGGTTTTTCCGATCTTTTCCCTCACCACCTTTTCATCTTTCAGCAGCCGATAAAGGCGGTTCTGGGTTGTTGCCCAGTTGGCCGTTTCGTCCAGAGCGAGGATCTGCCTGATAGAAACAGGGCCGTTTCGATCGATTAAGTGCAAGAGATCTGGGACCGTATTCTCCGGATGATAATCGGCCGCTCGATGAACTTGGCGCATTTGCGGCTCGCGGGATGGAAATCCGTATGAGGCTGCTCGAACTCCTCGGCTGGAATTGCCATCCCGATTGCTTGACCGATTTATGGACGGCCTCATCCGTAGCAGGGGACCTCGGGCTCGCGCAGCAAGCGCGTAGCGATGACCTCGTCGTCCAGGATGACATCTTCGATGGTCGCGGAGAGGACTTCGTGGGGCTGCACGCCGCGCGCGTTGATCGTATTTGCGGCGTCTTCCCGGGAAATGCCTTCGACCTCCTGGAGGTCCTCTGGCTGAACGGTGCGCGAGTTTATCAAACCGGCGATTGTTTCTGTATCAGGTTCGCCGGAATAGATGCCGGCTGTGATCGAGAAGAATCCTCGCGGATAGACGGGCTTTCGTCCCGGGCCGCTTACCTCGAAGCGCGCGATCACATTGTACCTGATGTCGATGCGATCCTTGACGGCAGCGATGGTTTGCATTTCTCTGACCTCTTTCAGGATGGGAAGGAATAATTCGGCGGAGAATTCTAGGCGCATTCAACGCGGGGCGTCGCCAAGAACCTCATCCATTTTGCAAGCGTTCTGGCAGGGCGTGTGCCTTAGCCGGATGGCATCGGGGATCACGGCTAGTGGTATTGCTGGGTTCGGGTCGTTCCGCAGCCGACGAGATCGATTTGGATCAACATGCCGGCAGGCCGGTATTCATCGATGTCCAGCATGATGCGCCGATATGCATCTTCTGCATTTTCGGCCCGTTCGAACGGTACGAAGAGCGGGTTACCAGGTGAGAGACGCGAAGGGTTCTCGATCGAGGCGAAAACGCTTTCGAGGATGGTCGGGGACGCTTCGAATTCCGCGTTGATGAATATGAAATGTTGGGTGATGTCGGCTTCATCAGAAGACATCTCGTTCAAATTCAATGCCGAAAAGCGCATGGTCCTACTCTCCCGATATCGTTTGGATTTTCTCGTCGCTGGCTGGACAGCCGCGTACGGGCTTATCGATGAAGCCAATTCCGCCTTTGCGAATACGAGTGCTTCTTTGGCCAAAGACACCGCAGCGATTGCATCGGGGCCGGTTAAGGTCGTCATCCAGTTCGTAGCGATGGTTCATGCAGACCGCTTAAATCTCGAGGCGGGGAATGTTGCGATTACCCTCATTGTCAAAGCGGTAGGTCGAGGTAGGCGGCTCTGGCGCCAGTCCGAAATAGATGTCGATGGCATCGGGATGGGCGGCGTAGGCACCAACGCAATTCGATGGGAATTCTGCACCGGCGAAGACATGGCATTCGTGCGACCAGCCTGCCGCGAATGCGCGGCCCTCCATCGATGCCGGATCATGTGGGTTGGAGAAGTTGCCGTTCTCAAGGCATCGGCCTGCAGCGTGGCGGGCGGCGCAGCCTTGGAGGAAATGTTCAGTTAGGCATTGAGCATTGCCGGTTTCATCCGCGGTGAAGTTGACGGGCGAGCAGTCGGTCATGGATATGGCCTTTCATTGACAGCAAGATTGTAGCCGAAGGCTGACCGCTCAATCGAAGCGGGCGGTTTTGTGCTTGGGATGACGGCGAAAGCTGCCCTTCCCCTTTTTCGCGCCCTCGTCCCAACGGCGCGAAAAGCGCGTGCTCGGATCAAAGAGCTGATGCGCGAAGGGATCGCGCGCGTGAGTGCTTTGCTTCTTGAATTTCGCCTTGGCCATTTTTCCAACTCCGTGTCTTCCTCGTCCAATCTGTCTGAGATTGTCCCCCATCGCTTCGAAGGGAGTATCGGGAGCTGCGGGATTTGGCTGAACCGTGTTCGCCTGCCTGCGGCATCGACACCGGGGGCACCTAGTGTTTGCCGCAGGCAGGCTTGGAGACGGACGCCGGTGGGATCGATACGCGCCGTAACCATATTAACATTTTAGGATGGCGCTGCAGAAAGTGACAAGTGACCCCGGAAACCGGTTTACTGCAGAGAAACCGGAGGTTTGGCCGACTAGGCACGGCATCGCCTTTTCAAGTTCAGGGCATACGAAAAACCCCGCCGTGGCGTTAGCCAGGCGGGGTTTCTTGCGGCCGATCGGGCCGGTTCGAGCGTCGCTCGCGGGCCTCAGGCGGCCTTGCGTGCGTCGAGCTCTTCCTTGCTCA
>JAPYSD010000504.1 GCA_029936705.1 Croceicoccus sp.
CCTGATCGCGCACGAAGGCATCTAGCGCGCGCAGGTCGGCGCGGTGGAACGACTCGTCCGTGACCACGGCAAAGCCCGCACCGGCGCGCAGCAACCGGACCAGCGCGGCGACGTTTGGCGCCACCGTGCTGGCGATCCCGGCATCGCGCAGCATGGCCACCGCGATGTCCGCATCCCGTCCGCGCGGTGCCAAAACGATGGCGCGTTCGGATTGCGTGAGGTTCATCAGGGGCGCATCGCCGGAGGCGTCAGGTCCATAAGCTCGGGCTCGCCGATGACCGAGGGCACGCCGCGCAGCACGCCCTGGAACTTGGTGAGCGGATCGCCCAGCGAAATGCCGTGGCTGTCGATGCGGAACTCGCGGATCGTGTCCTCATGCGCGCCGGTGCGCTTCTTTACGATGGATATCGCGCGGCGCACGCGGCCCGCCGCCTCGAAATAACGCAGCAGCACGACCGTGTCGGCCAGATAGGTGACATCGACCGGAGAGCGCATGTCGCCGACCAGCCCGTGCTGCGCCACGGTCAGGAATGTCGTCGCGCCCTGCCGGTTCAGATATTGCAACAATTCGTGCATGTGCAGGATCAGCGCCGATTCATGCGGCATAGCGGCGTGATAGCCGTTGAGGCTGTCGATCACGACAGTCTGCGCGCCATATTTCTCGACGCAGCTTCGCACGCGCTGCGAAAATTGGCCGGGGGACAGTTCGGCCGCATCGACCTGTTCGATCACCAGATTGCCGGTATCGACCATCGCCTGCAGATCAATGTCGAGCCCCAGCGCGCGGGTGAAAAGCAGGCCCAGCTCTTCATCGAAGATGAACATTGCCGCCTTGCCGCCCTTTTCAATCGCGGCCTTGATGAAGGTCAGCGCAAAGAGCGACTTGCCCGTGCCCGCCGGACCCAGCACCAGCGCGCTCGACCCGCGTTCGAAGCCGCCGCCCAAAAGGGCATTCAACTCAGGGCTGTCGGTCAGGACCGGATGGCGATCGAAATTGGTCTTGTGTTGCAGCGAGACGAGGCGCGGGAATACCCGCACGCCGCCGGTTGCGATGATAAAATCGTGATAGCCGCCGCGATAACGCTGCCCCCGATATTTCAGCACGCGCAGCCGCCGCCGTTCCGCGCCGTAATCGGGCGACAATTCCTCAAGCCGCAGCACGCCATGCGCGACGCTGTGCACGGTCTTGTCCGCCGCTTCCGACGTGAGGTCGTCGAGCATCAGCACCGAGGCGCCTTGTTTCGCGAAATAATGCTTCAGCGCCAGGATCTGGCGGCGATAGCGCAGCGAGCTTTGCGCCAGCAGGCGGATTTCCGACAGGCTGTCGAGCACCACGCGCTGCGGCCTGACCTTTTCATAAACCTCGAAGATGCGCTTGGTCGTTTCGCCCAGTTCCAGGTCCGAGGAATAGAGCAGGCTTTGCTGCTCGTCATCGTCGAGCAGGCTTTCGGGCGGGATTAGTTCGAAGATCTGGATCGAATCGGGCAGGGTCCAGCCGTGCGAGGCGACGCTTTCGCGCAGTTCCTCCTCTGTCTCCGACAATGTGATGTAAAGGCAGCTTTCGCCTAGCTCCGCCCCGTTCATCAGGAACTGGGTGGCAATCGTCGTCTTGCCCGTTCCGGGATCGCCTTCCAGCAGGAATACGCGTCCGCGGGTCAGCCCACCGCCGAGAATTGCGTCGAGACCTTCGACACCGGTGGCAGCCTTGGGAGTCGGTTCGGTCATGCGTCTGTCTCAAATCGGATTGGATGACGCGAGCAGGCGTCATGCCGCTCGGCCGTTTCGCCATCTAGCGGCCATCGCGTGGTAAAGATACGAAACTCTTGCGTCATGCCCAGCCCGTCACGCCGCTCCACGCGCCGAAGGGCCGCCGCGATCAGGTTTGCGAAAGATCGGACCGGCGCTGGGCAAGAAGCCTCAGCGTGTCCACGACATCGTCAAAGGTGAAAGGTTTGGGAAGGCTCGCGGCGGCATCGAAATCGCCAATTGTGGTGTTGCCGCTCATGATCGCGAAAAATTTCGACCTTGCGCCCAATTCCTCAAGTACGGGATCGGAAGGTCCGTCTGCCAAGCCGAGGTCGACGAGCGCCACATCGAATTCGACCGTTTCGATCGCCTCCATCGTTTCGCTTATCGACGAATAAGGCCCCACGATAGAGCAACCAGCGTCTTCGAGCATGTCTTCGAGCAAGATGCAGATAAGCCCTTCATCCTCGCACACGAGAACCAAGAGCCCTTCGATAGAGGGCGGCGTTACATTTTCGGATTGCTGCACGATGCGTTGCGACCTCCAAGCGGACGCCCACTATGAACGTGCTAATAACTTCTCATTTCAATACGCATATGGGGTTGCGTGGTTCCTGAGCAGACCATCTTTCCCGGACCGCCCCGGCTCACGGGATCTTGTGGGCCAGGAAGATGACGTGCGCCTCTATGTCGTCTTCGCCCTGCCAATGGGCATCGTGCCTGGCCTCGATCACGCGCACGGAAAATCCGCTTCGCGCGAGCCGGCCGGCAAAGCGATCGTCGTGCCCCGCCAACCAGATCGCGAGCAGGCCTTCGGGCCACAGGGCGTTTCGCGCCGCAAGAAGGCCGGCAGCGGAATAAAGCCAATCGTTGCAGCGTCTGGTCAGACCTTCGGGACCGTTGTCGACATCGAGCAGGATGCAGTCGTATCCTCCGCTCGAAGCCTCTATCAGCACAAACCGAATTCGGACCCTATACCGCCGGGGCGTCGCCACGCGCTAGAGGATCCCTTTACTCATGTCACGCGTCGTTGCGTCAGATCTGTTGATCAGCTTAAAATACGAGTGGCGGTCCTGCAGTCATAAACTTCAGGCGTCGCGGCCGAACGACGGCAGCTTCTTGGTAAGTCGTTTGTAGGACCGTGCTTCCGCTTCGGTTGGCG
>JAPYSD010000505.1 GCA_029936705.1 Croceicoccus sp.
AATGACGGGGTGCTGCCGCTTGCCCTTCCCGGCGGCGGCGACCGCCCGACCATCGCGGTGATCGGCCCCAATGCCGATGTGGCGCGGCTGGGCGGCTATTACGGCATTCCGCGCGACACGGTCACCCCGCTGGAGGGTATCCGCCAGCTTGTCGGCGACCGCGCGGAAATCGTGCACGCGCCGGGCGTGCGGATCACGCTGAACGACGACTGGTGGGAGGACGAGGTCGAGCTGGCCGATCCCGCGGAAAACCGCCGGATGATCGCGCAGGCAGTGGAAGCGGCGAAGGCGGCGGACACCATCCTGCTGTTTGTGGGCGACACCTAAAAGACAAGCCGCGAAGGCTGGGCCGATGCGCATCTGGGCGACCGCACCGGGCTGGACCTGGTGGGTGAGCAGAACGAGCTGTTCGCGGCGCTGCGCGAATTGGGCAAGCCAATCGTCGCGGTGCTCGTCAACGGCCGCCCGCCCAGCTATCCGGCGCTGGCCGAGGGTGCGGATGCGATCCTGGAAACCTGGTATGCCGGCGAGCAGCAGGGCAACGCCATCGCCGACGCGCTGTTCGGCCGCGTCAATCCCGGCGGCAAGCTGCCGGTGACCGTGGCGCGCGATGTCGGGCAGGTGCCGAACTTCTACAACTACAAGCCCAGCGCGCGGCGCGGTTATCTCTTTTCCGATGTCACGCCGCTTTATCCGTTCGGTTTCGGCCTGTCCTATACCGACTTCGCGTTCGGCGCCCCGCAGCTGTCCTCTGCCGCGATCCGGCCCGGACAGGGCGTGACCGTGCGCGTGACGGTGCGCAACACCGGCCCGGTGGCGGGAGACGAGGTCGTGCAGGTCTATCTGCGCGACAAGGTCAGCTCGGTCACGCGCCCGGTCAAGGAACTGGCGGGCTTTCGCCGCGTCACGCTGGCGCCCGGCGAGGAACGGCTGGTCGACATCCCGATCCGCGCCGACGCCTTTGCCCTGTGGAACCGGGACATGAAGCGCGTGGTGGAGCCCGGCGAATTCACGATCATGGTGGGGCCCGATTCAGAGGACCTGCAGGAAACCACGCTTACGGTGTCGCAATAATCATGGACAGACGTCACGCCCTCAAGCTCTTCGCCGGTGGCAGCATCGGTGCGCTGGCCCTTGCGCAGGCACCCGCCGCCTTTGCGCAGGCGGGTCCGCTCTACAAGGATCCGCGCGCGCCCATCCCGGCGCGTGTCGCCGACCTGATGGCGCGCATGACGCTGGACGAGAAGATCCAGCAGATCCGCACCGCCTGGCAGGGCAAGGGCGACATGATCGACGGGCTGGTGTTCGATCCGGCAAAGGCCAGCGCCGCCTTTCCCGACAATATCGGCCATGTCACGCGCCCGTCCGACAAGCGCGGCGCGCCCGGCATCACCGGCGCCGCGGGCGGCACCGCCGCGCGCTGGCGGACCCCGCAGCAGACGGTGGAGTTCATCAACGCGCTGCAACGCTGGGCGACCGAGGATACGCGGCTGGGCATCCCCGTGCTGCTCCACGAGGAATCGCTGCACGGCTACATGGCGACCGAGGGCACCATGTTCCCGCAGGCGATCGCGCTGGCGGGGACCTTCGACACCGACCTCATGCGCCGGATCCAGTCCGTCATCGCACGCGAGGTTCGCGCCCGCGGCGTGCCCCTGGTGCTTAGCCCGGTGGTCGATATCGTGCGCGATCCGCGCTGGGGCCGGATCGAGGAAACGTGGGGCGAGGATCCCTACCTGGTCTCCGAAATGGGCGTGGCGGCGGTCGAGGGGTTGCAGGGGCCCGGCAAGTTCGAGAAGCTGGCCGATGGCAAGGTCTTTGCCACGCTGAAGCACATGACCGGGCACGGCCAGCCCGAGGCGGGCAACAATGTCTCGCCCGCCGAGATTTCCGAGCGCGAGCTGCGGGACAATTTCTTCCCGCCCTTCCGCGAGATCGTGCGGCGAACCTCGGTCGGGGCGGTGATGCCCAGCTATAACGAGATCGATGGAATTCCCAGCCATGCCAATGCCTGGCTGCTGGGCACGGTGCTGCGCGGCGAATGGGGTTTCGACGGCGTGATCGTCAGCGATTACGGCGGGGTCGACGAACTGGCCACCCTGCACCACGTGGCCGCCGACCTGGAAGAAGCGGCGCGCCAGGCTCTGGTCGCCGGGGTGGACAGCGAACTGCCGGAGGGCATCGCCTATGCCACGCTGAAGGACGCGGTCGAAGCCGGGCGCGTGCCGGTCAGCCTGGTCGACCGTGCCTGTGCGCGCATGCTGGCGTTCAAGATGCGCGCCGGATTGTTCGAGAACCCTTATGGCGATGCCGCGCTGGCCGCCCGGATCACCGGCAACGCGGAAGCGCGCGCGCTGGCGCTCGAGGCTGCGCGCAAGTCGCTGTGCCTGCTCAAGAACGAGGGACGCGTGCTGCCGATCGACGCGGACAGCGTGGGCCGGGTGGCGGTGATCGGCCCCAACCATGCCATCGCCCGTCTGGGCGGCTATTCGTCGGTGCCCAAACAGGCGATCAGCCTGATCGAGGGACTGCGCTCAGTCGCGCCGCAGGTCGATTTCGTCACCGCGCAGGGCGTGTTCATCACCACCAGCGAAGACCGCTCGCAGGACGAGATCACCTTGGCCGACCGCGACGAGAACCGGAAGCTGATTGCCGAGGCGGTCGAGGTCGCGAAGGGCGCGGATGTCATCGTGCTGGCCATCGGCGATACCGAGCAGACGAGCCGCGAGGGGTTCGCGCGCAACCACCTGGGCGACCGGACCGACATCGACATCGTCGGCGAGCAGAACGCGCTGGTCGATGCGATGGCCGCGCTTGGCAAGCTGCTGGTGGTCTGCGCGATCAACGGCCGCCCGCCGAGCTGGCCCAACGTAGTGGCCAAGGCCGATGCGATGCTGGAATG
>JAPYSD010000506.1 GCA_029936705.1 Croceicoccus sp.
GCCGCAAAGTCTGCGACTCTCAGCACCGATATCGTCCAAGGACCCTACTGATGTTTCAGAACAAGCCTAGCGCTTTCAAACCCGCGCCCTCCGGTATCGAAGGGGACGATCTCGGGCCTTACCCCACGGATGTCGATAACGCTCCAACCCGCCAGCGCCTACTGGAGCGCGCCCTTCGAGCAGTCACGATCGTGGCTATCATCGAAGGACTGGTCGTGGTCGCGCTCATCTGCTTCCTCATCGCGATTTTCCCGCTCAAGCAGGTCTACCCCTACCTCGTGACGTTCCGCGACAACGAGGAGCAGATCGTCGCTATCGAGCCGATCTCTACCGACGCGCCCGGAATCCAGTATGCGACCGAAGCCAGCGTCCGGGACTACGTCAATCAGCGTCATTCATTCGCGCCGGTGAACAGCAGGATGGATGCGCAGTGGGGCGAGGACTCTCGCCTCGCCACGATGACTGGCGATGATGAATGGAAGGATTTCACTACTGCATCGGCCCTTGAGCGAACGAAGCTCATGTCCACGGGCTATTCGCGGCAAATTCGCGTCGAAAGCGCCACGATGATCCGTCCGGACACCTGGCAGGTAAACTTCACCAGCTTCGATAGCCTCGGCGGATACAACGGCACGCTCTCGCGCAACCCGGCTGTCGTCACCGGATCCAAACCCGAAACTCAGAACGTCATGGACATGGATCTCTCGACCCAGTCGAACGAGCGGCACTGGCTCGCCACGATGACCGTCGAATACCTGCCGGAGAGGGTCACCTATGATCAGCGGCTCCTCAATCCCCTTGGCTTCACCGTCACCGATTACTCGGTCACCGCGAGGAAATGATCATGCGCAGTCGCATCGTCCTTCTCACCGCTTCCGCCCTTTTCCTCTGCAGCGGCGCTGCCCGCGCTCAGGACGACAACCTTTTCCCTGACGAGGAAGGCGCCCTCGAGCTCACGCAAGACGCCTGGAGCGCTCACTTGCGCGAACGCGGCGTGAGCAAGCGCCGGCCTGGCTACGTGCGCTATGTCTACGACAGCCAGAAGGCGTTTCCCATTCGGACCCGCGAAGGGATGGTCACGACCATCAAGCTGCCGGAAGACGAAACCATCCTGCAGGCATATGCCGGCGATGAAGCCGGTTTCCAGGTCGGCATTCCGACACCGCAGACGATCGTCATCAAGGCAAATTTCCCCGGCGTCGACACCAATCTCATCGCATATGGCGAGAGCGGAAGCATCTACACGTTCTACCTTCGCTCAGAGGCCATCAACGCGGCGGAGATCAGCGACTTTCTCGTGGACGTCATCGCCAATGACGCACCCGATGCGTATTCCGGCGCGCAGATGGATCGCATGTCGAGCGAGCAAATCTCGGCCTTCGACGCCCGAAATCCCGCCAAGACGGCTCAGCGTGTCCGCGATCCTTACGCAACGCTACCGGACGGGCAGGGGCGCTTCGCGGAATATGCCGAATGGACCGATTTCGATCCCGCCACAGTGCGGCAGGATCTCGGCGTCTACGTGCCTCGCAAGAAGACAGGCGGGACCATCCCCTACCGAGTGTTTCGCGACGACCGTTTCACGTATATCGATTACGGCCCCAACGCCTCGCAGATGACCGAATGGCCGACGCCGGTGATCGTCATTCAAGGTGTTGAAGGTCCGGTAGGTAATCGTACAGCAGGCCCCGGTGGGCGTCTCATCGTCATCGAGGCGCTCGGCGAATTCGTGCTCCGAAACGGTCAGCGAATGATTGTCGTGAAACCCCGCTCGACATTCACGAGCGAAGACCTCGTCGAATACCCTACGATGGATGGTCCGATGTCGGTACCGCACGAGCTGCCCGCTGGTCGGCGCGGCAACATCCCACGCGATCCAAAAACGGTTGTTCCGGTGGCCAGCATGGAGCCTACCGCGCTGGGGGAACATCCTTCCGCAGTTGTCCCGATTGCCAGCGTGAAGGCCGATCCGGCAGCCATTGGCTCACCGTCAAGCATAACGGTCACGGAAACAACCAGCCAGGTAGCCGAAACCAAGGTCGCGCGCGGTGACGGTGCGCCGGTGCGGACCGCACTCGTGACGCAGCGCACCACCACCACGACTGGCGCGCCAGGAGCCGCGCCAGTCGAGGCAGGCCCTTCTTCAGGGCAGCATTACTTCGTCACCCTAGGCACGGGATCGCGCGCCGAAATGGAGGACAGGTGGAAATCGGCCCTGGTGCAGCACTACGAGCTTCTCAATCGCCGAACCGTACGTTTTGTCGACACGCCAGCAGGCGTCGAGATGCAGATCAATTCATTCACCAGCGCCGGCCCTGCAATCGCCCTGTGCCAGGCAATGACCGAGCAAACGACCTGCTCGGTGAAGCAGTCGAGCTGAAAGGGCTGTTCCAATGTCTAATGATCCCACCGCGCAGAAGAAGCGCAAGATCCAGATCATCGCCATCGGCCTCCTTACGAGCGTGGCCGTGCTCGGGGGCCTGATTTATGCCTTCACGGGCGAAGATGAAGTCGAAGAGGTCAACAATCTGGGCCCGTCCGATTCAATGGTTCCGGCCGATCCCACCATGATCAACGTCGACACCACCGGTAGCCTTCTGGCTAGCCCTGCAATGATCGACCTCGGGCCGGAAAATACCACCCAGATCTTCACCCTGATGGCGACCGGCGTACCAGTCAAAATCAGCGATGTGCGCGTCCCAGCCGACGTTGCGTCAGACCTTCGCGTCAACAGCATCGACTGTCCTGCTCCAACCGATGATCTGATGGCAGGTTCGACTTGCTCGGCAAGCGTCGAATGGTCGGGCCTGAAACCGCTCTCGTCGACGATCGAGGTCATTGCCGTCTCGAGCCTCGACCCCTCGAAGGAAATCAAGACGACTATCCCCGTGCGTGCTGAAGG
>JAPYSD010000507.1 GCA_029936705.1 Croceicoccus sp.
GCAATTGCGTGCTCCGCCGTGGTGATCGAGTTGCCGAACGGCGTGTTCATCACCACCACGCCCTTGGACGAGGCAACGGGAATATCGACATTGTCGACACCGATCCCGGCGCGGCCGATGACCTTCAGATTGGTCGCGGCTTCCAGAATCTCAGCCGTCACCTTGGTCGAGGAGCGGATGGCGAGCCCGTCGTAATCGCCGATCCGGGCGATCAGCTGTTCGGGAGTTTCGCCGGTGATAACATCGACATCGCAGCCGCGCGCCTCGAAAATACGGGCAGCATTGGGGTCCATCTTGTCGGAAATAAGGACTTTCGGCTTGGTCATGGTAAGCCTTTCACGTTCAATGATTACAAGGGGTTGCAGGCGGAACCTAGGCTCCGCCCGCAAGCAGGGTCAGGCGGTCAGCAAGCCATAGGCCCAGTCGAGCCAAGGGCCGAGCGCCTCGATATCCGCGGTGTCCACGGTCGAACCGCACCAGATCCTGAGGCCCGGAGGCGCATCGCGGTAACCGGCAATGTCATAGGCCGCGTCCTGATCCTCGAGCAGCTTGGCGAACTGCTTGATGAAATCGGCATCGGCGTCCTTGACCGTCAGGCAGACGCTGGTGTTCGACCGGATCGACGGCTTCTGGACCAGGTGGCCCAGCCAGTGCCGCGCCTCGACAATGGCGTCCAGCGCCGCCGCATTGGCGTCCGCCCGGGCCTTCATCGCGGACGCGCCGCCGATTTCCTTCGCCCATTCCAGCGACACGATCGCGTCTTCGACGGCCAGCATCGAGGGCGTGTTGATCGTCTCGCCCTTGAAGATGCCGTCGATCAGCTTGCCGCCCTTGGTCAGGCGGAACACCTTGGGCAGCGGCCACGAAGGCGTATAGCTTTCCAGCCGTTCGACCGCACGGGGACCCAGGATGAGCACGCCGTGCCCGCCCTCGCCGCCCAGCGCCTTCTGCCACGAGAAGGTGGCGACATCGATCTTGTCCCACGGAATGGTCTGCGCAAAGACCGCGCTGGTCGCGTCGGCAAACGACAGCCCTTCGCGGTCGTCGGCGATCCAGTCGCCGTTCGGCACACGGACGCCGCTGGTGGTGCCGTTCCAGGTGAACAGCACGTCGTTCGACCAGTCGACCTGCGACAGATCGGGGATCTGGCCGTAATCGGCCTTCATCACGGTGGGGTCCAGCTTCAGCTGCTTGACCGCGTCGGTGACCCAGCCCTCGCCAAAGCTTTCCCACGCCAGCGTGGTGACGGGGCGCGCGCCCAGCATGGTCCACATCGCCATTTCATACGCGCCGGTGTCGGAACCGGGCACGATGCCGATGCGGTGCGTTTCGGGCAGCTCGAGCATTTCGCGCATGAGATCGATGCAATACGCGAGGCGCGCTTTGCCGATCTTGGAGCGGTGCGAGCGTCCAAGCGATGCGGGATCGAGTTTTTCGGGGGACCAAACCGGCGGCTTGGCACAGGGTCCGGACGAGAAAAAAGGACGCTCCGGCAGCGTCGGTTTCGTATCAGTCATTTAAGACTCTCCTTGCAGAGAGCTCGCGCGGCGTTGGGACCGCGTGGCCCGTCGGCCGACCTAGAGATGTTCGCTGCCGTGTCAAGCGAATGCCGCGCCTGCGCGGCGACAGGTGATTCATGCGCGGTGAAGCCCCGCTGCGTAAAACCCTTGGAAAAGCGGCGGCGAGCAATTGGTCGCGCTTTCGCAAAAGGCCTAAGGATCGCAGCCATGGACATCGAGACACCCGCCCGACAAGCCGCATCCCGTGGCGGACCGCCGCCGCGACTCGGTCGGCTCGGCGCATGGGCGATGCTGGTCCTCCTGGCCGCCTGCGCGCCCGAGGCTACGCGAGAGATACCGCGGACCGGATCGCGTCCGCCCGCACGGCAGGATAGCACGCCCACCCTGCCATCGGCCGAAGAGCGGATGTGCCGAGGCCGGCTGGCCGAACTGGGCGCCGATTTCGTGCCGCTGCCCGATCTGTCCGCCGGTTCGTGCAGTTCGACCAACGCGGTCACGCTGTATCATCTCGCCAGCGACAATACGCGCGTGGTCGTCACCAATCTTCCGCGGATTTCCTGCACCCTGTCGCAGGGACTGTCGAACTGGACGCGCTATGGCGTTAGCCGCGCGGCTCAGCAGATCCTGGGCAGCCCGGTCGTCAAGCTGGAAACCTTTGGCAGCTACAATTGCCGCAATGTCGCCGGTTCCAGCCGCCGCAGCGCCCATTCCACGGCCAGCGCGGTCGACATATCGGGCTTCGTGCTGGCGGATGGCAGGCGCATCACGGTCCAGGGCGGCTGGAACGGCAGCAGCGCGGAAAAGCAGTTCCTGCGCACCATTCACCAAAGCGCGTGCAAGCGGTTCGGCACGGTGCTCGGCCCCGACTACAACCGTGCGCACGAGGATCACCTGCACCTTGAGCTGGACGGCGGCAGTTTCTGCCGATGATCCTTGCCCGGCGCAGGGGCATCCTCTAGCCCGCAGCATCGCGCGCGAATGGCGGTGGTGACCGTTTCGGATCTAACGCCCCCAGGCCCGCTGGCCGGCGCCCGACTGACTGAAGTGAAAGTTCGACGATGGAAGCCTTCCTGACATCCACCGCCGTCGTGGCGCTTGCCGAGATCGGCGACAAGACGATGCTGCTGGCCATCGTGCTGGCCGCCCGGTTCCGCAGGCCGTGGCCGGTGGTATGGGGCATCCTGTTCGCCACCATCGCCAACCATTTCCTTGCCGCCCTGCTGGGCGCGACGGTCGCCGACTTCCTCGATGGCGAGTGGTTTCGCTATGCCGTGGCGGCCGGGTTCGTCGCGATGGGGCTGTGGACGCTGGTCCCCGACAAGCTGGACGAGGACGAGGAGCCGAAAAGCCGCGGCGGGGCGTTCCTGACGACGCTGGTC
>JAPYSD010000508.1 GCA_029936705.1 Croceicoccus sp.
GCTCGGGCGGCGCCGATTGCTCCTGTAACGCATGATTTTTTTCGAGGGAGCCGATGTCCATGACCCGCCAAGCAAGCGCCGCCGCGTCCAGCCTTACCAGCCGTAATCCACGCCGCCGCAGGACCGTGTTCAAGGGTTGCGCCGCGGCCATGGCGCTGGCGCTGTCCGCTTGCGCGGGGACGACCACGGCCCCGGTGACGCCGGGCCAGGCCGGTGCGATCACCGCGCAAGAAAAGCAGTACGGCGCCGAAGCGAATCCCCAGCTGATCGCGCAGTTCGGCGGGGCCTATACCGGTCCGCAGGCCAATTACGTCGAGCGGGTGGGCAAGAACATCGCCGCGCAGTCTGGCCTCGCCACTGCGCGCGAAGCCTATACGGTGACGCTGCTCAACAGCCCGGTGAACAACGCCTTCGCGATTCCCGGCGGCTATATCTACACCACGCGCCAGCTGGTCGGGCTGATGGACAACGAGGCGGAACTGGCCGCCGTGCTGGGGCACGAGGTCGGCCACGTCGCCGCGCGCCATTCGCAGCAGCGCCAGCAGGCGGCGCAGCAGAACTCGCTGCTGGGCGTGCTGGGCGCGGTCGTGTCGGGCGTGCTGCTGGGCAATACGCAGCTGGGGCAGCTGGGCCAGGAACTGGCGATGCAGGGCTCGCAGCTGCTGACGCTGAAATATTCGCGCAGCCAGGAGCGGCAGGCCGACGACCTTGGCGTCGCCTATCTGTCGAGCGCGGGCTATGACCCGATGGCGATGGCGACGGTGCTGGAAAGCCTGGCACAGCAGAACACGCTGGACGCGCGGCTGATGGGTTCGTCCGGCGCGAGCCAGGTGCCCGAGTGGGCAAGCACCCACCCCGATCCCGCCAGCCGCGTGCGCGAAGCCTCTCAGGAAGCGCAGGGCATGCCGGGCACGGCGACGAATCGCGACGCGTTCCTGACCGCCATCGACGGCATGCTGTATGGCGACGATCCGAAGCAGGGCATCGTCAACGGCAACAGCTTCATCCACCCCGAACTGCGCCTCGCGTTCGAGGCGCCGGGCGGCTATTTCCTGGTGAACGGGACGCAGGCGGTGTCGATCTCGGGCCAATCGGGCCGCGGGCAGTTCGCCGGTGCGCCCTATTCGGGCAATCTGAACAACTACATCAACAGCGTGTTCGCGCAGCTGTCGGGCGAGGGGCAGCCGCAGGTGCAGCCCGCGCAGATCCAGCGCACCACGGTGAACGGCATTCCCGCCGCCTATGGCACGGCGCGCGCGAATACCGGCAACGGTTCGGTCGACGTGACGGTGTTCGCGTATGAATTCTCGAACAGCCAGGCGTTCCACTTCGTGACGATCACGCAGGCGGGGCAGGCCGGGGTGTTCAACCCGATGTACCAGTCGATGCGCCGTATCTCTGCCAGCGAGGCGGCGGCGGTGAAGCCGCGCAGGATCGACGTGGTGACCGTCAAGTCGGGCGACACCATCCAAGGGCTGGCCAATCGCATGGCCTATGACAACGGCAAGCTGGAACGCTTCCTGGTGCTCAACTCGCTGAACCAGAACTCGGTGCTGCAGCCGGGACAGAAGGTGAAGCTGGTCGTCTATTGATCGGCGGGCCGGGCGAACCAACGACAAAGGGGCGGCAGTTTCCTGCCGCCCCTCCGCTCAGTAACGGAAGATCCGTTAAATTAGCCAGCGTCAGCAGGCTGTGCGTCGTCGAGCTCGGTGCCGACGGCGGTAAAGGTGTTGTTGAGCGAGTCGCCCAGCGAACCCAGGGCAGCGATCAGGGCAACGGCGATCAGCGCAGCGATCAGGCCGTATTCGATCGCGGTCGCGCCGGATTCGTCGTTCAGAATTTCGTTGAAAAGCTTCATGGTCATTCTCCTGGTCAAATAAAGTACTTCAATTCACCAGCTCTTTCCTTGTTTGGCAGAATTCCGTGCCAGAATTCCGGTGCCCCCAAAGTCTGGATCAAGCCTCTTCTTCCTAGAATAAGATCCTGAATAATTAGTAAATTAGGAATCTACTGCGCTCACTTGAGCATCCAGGGCCTCGCTAGAAACGTACATCCACATGGTGAGGGTGGAATCGGCGAACGACTGAAGTGCGGTCATGATCGCGAGTGCGATCAGGGCGCAGATCAGACCATATTCGATGGCCGTTGCGCCTTGCTCGTCGTGCAGCAGCCTTGAGATGATGGTCGTCATTGTTCGTCGGGCCTCCCCGTGTGGTCCGATCATGAAAATCGCCGAGAGGAATTAAGATTTGGTTGATGGGGACGCATGAGTTGAAAAGCAGGCCGACAGACGGGCATGCGGGCGGCAGCGCCGCCGCCGCTTTGCCGCCGATGCTGGTGGTGGCGGGCGCGCTGATCGGCGGGGATGGCCGCGTGCTGATGCACCGCCGGCCGCCGGGTAAGCACCTGGAAGGATTGTGGGAATTTCCCGGCGGCAAGGTGGAAGATGGCGAAACCCCGCCCGCCGCGCTGTCCCGCGAACTGGCCGAGGAACTGGGTGTTTCGGTCGCGGAGGACGCTTTCACCCCGCGCGGATTCGCGCACGAGATGCGCGACTTTGCACCGCCAAAGCCGCCGCGCGGGATTGTATTGCTTCTTTACAGCTGCCGAATCTGGACCGGGAATCCCGCGCCGCTGGAAGGGGGCGGGCTGGGCTGGTTCGCGATTCGCGAGATCGATTCGCTGGACCTGGCGCCGCTGGACCGTGTGCTGCTGGACCAGTTGCAGGCGGGGTTCGCCGAATAATCGCATCGATCGCGAGATCGCCCGAAGCCAACAGCAAAACACCCGGCTCCTCATGGTGAGGGGCCGGGTGTTTTGTTGGCGCGCCCGGAAGGATTCGAACCTCCGACCACCTGATTCGTAGTCAGGTACTCTATCCAGCTGAGC
>JAPYSD010000509.1 GCA_029936705.1 Croceicoccus sp.
GCCATCCAGCAGTTGCTTGTGAACACGCTGGCCAAGCAGTTCGGCGAGAATTCGCAGCAAAGCGGCAATGCGGCCGAGAGCGCAGCCGCTAGCGTGGCTGGTCAGCTTTCCGAGGTGATCGCGCAGCAGTTGATCTTGAAGGCCGTAGGCAGTTCACTGGGCAAGGGCGCTGCAGAGACTTCCGTGGCCGAAGCTGCAACAGTCGCGGCTGCATGGGCGCCGGCTGCTGCATCGGTCGCGCTGGCTACCCTTGGCAACGCCGCCATCCCCGCGGCGACGGCATTGATCGGCACACATGCCCTCTCGCAGGGGTTGTCTGCTGCGCCCGGCTTCGCTGGCGGAGGCAGGATCTACGGGCCCGGCTCACCGACCTCAGACAGCGTCAACATCCGCGCAAGCCGGGATGAATTCATGATGAGGGCGAGCTCGGCCAAATCAATCGGCTATCGGGCACTTGAGTTCATGAACCGCACCGGAGAAATCCCCGATGTTTCGACGGCCGCTCCAAAGGCTGCAGGCTTCTCCCCCTCCGCTTCGATGGATCGAGGCTTCAAGGCAGAGATCCGCGATGCTGTTGCGGAAGCTGCGCGGACCATGCCGGCCATCAATCTTTATCCCACCCTGAGCCCCGCCGCGGCGCTTGATGCGGCCCTGTCCGATCCGGGCGGTCAACGCCGCCTATTCGCCTTCTTCGGTCAGAACAGCGGTGCGATCAATTCGAGGCTGTCGGGTCGATGAGCAGGGAGCGTGTGATGGACGATCGAAAAGCACTCGAAGCGGCAGCTTTGCAAAGGGAAGCCGTGGCCGATGATCTGCTCGCATACCTTGCAATTTTAATGGGCCCAGCAACCGACAACCCCGCCAGGGACACCCTTGAGCGATTGGCAGTCCTGACCGCCGCGCAGTGGAAGTCAGCACAGTCTGAGCCGTGGCCCATACCGCCCGAGGATTACGTCGCGCTTCTTCGCACGCATGCGGAAAGCGTTGAGCGGCTTCATTGCGGCACGAAGCACTGAGATGAGGGAAACCCTCTCCCGCCGCCTGAAGGCCTTGGAAAAGCGCTTCGCCGCCGAAATCCCCGAACGGCCCGCGGATCGCGAAGGCCACATCACGTTCGCGATGCGCAACGCCTTGGGCGGGATCGTCATGTGGTGTCAGATCAGCGAAGAGGATGCGGCGCTATGAGCCTGTCCAAGCGCCTCGCAGCCATCGAGAGGCGGATGGGCCAGCTTCCCGGCACTCGCACCGAGGCTGACGCGAAAGCCTTTGTCGACGCCATTCTCAGCCTTGCTGATCAGTTCTTCGATGAAGATGCACGCAAGGATGAAACCGAGCGCAGGAACCGCCTTTCGGCAGCCCAGCGGCTCGCCTGGGCATTGCGCTTCGGTACGCCAGAGCAATTCGATCAGGCCATCTCCGATGCCGTGGAGATGGTGGCATGAACCTCGCCCGCCGCCTTCGCGCGCTGGAGGCCAAGGTCTCCGCCCGGACCCGAAAAGCTGATCTTACCGACGCTGATTGGCGACGATACGCTGCACACAAGGCCGCGATGCTGGTCCACATTCTTGGCCCCGCTGAAGGTGACTGCTTCGAACGCCTATATGCCGCAATCGCAGCGGGAAACCGTGAGAGCGACGAGTGCCAATCGTGGCGCGCGGGCCTCAAATGGCGCTTCGACTGGGCGTCTTCGCAGGCAACGATCTCAATGCTTGGGCTCGCACGGCCAAATGACTGGATCGAGGTTCCGGTGCCAGATGACGTGCGAGCCGAACTGGTGAAGGCTTTCAATCCTGCGCTCGCCGAACGCCATCCCGATATCGTCTTTCCGGATCATTGGCCGACCAGATCAAGCGACGACTGGGCAAGCGCAGATGCCGGACAGGTGATCTGGCGAGGTGAGCGGGTGACTGGACCGCTGCTGTCCGCTTTTGCACCACATGCTTTCAAATCGGAGCGAGCGTCGTGAGCGTCCGCAAATTCATCCCGGCCTGCACATGAGCGGATAGGTCTTCAACTGCCAATGAATTTCAGTGTTGGGACATCCGGGTCAGGGTTCCATCGATTTGGAACATCTCGAACGTGCCGTCAGGGTTTTCGTTCAAATCGATGCCACAAGCTGTCTTCCACTCATAGCCGCCTGGAGCCGTGCTTGACCCGCCGTCCGCGAAATCAATGGTGGTATACCGTTGCAGCTTTTGCACGATATAGCGGTTGCCACTGCCATCGAAGGCTTCAAACTCATCGGTTATATTGATCATCGCACTCTCCCAATGCTGCGGTAATCATGGAATTCCACACGTCCTCAGCGGCTGGAGCATGCGTGGACTTTTCGGCGGATCTAACCGTCCTCGCTCCGTCCACCAACATTGCAGCACTCGGTTCACGAACCGCTTCCAGAACGGCTCGAGTGAGAGCGATCAGGTCGAAGTTGCCGGAAATTGCTGCTTCGGCCAAATTGTCGGCATCAACGTGAAACCCGCCCCCGTTTGCAGGCTCTTGTCGAAGCAGTTCACTCGCGAGAGCATTCGCTGCGCGTTCAATGATGGTGTTAGTCACGTCAGCTCCGGGTCACCTTATAGATCGGTCGGAAGTTAATCTATTTTCCCTGCAATAGCAGAAGTGCCCGCCTATGCATCCACAGCCAAGTGACCCGAGGTTCGCTGCGCCCAGCTTAACGGCTAAGTTGCATTGCGACACAAAGATCAAGAATGCTCGATGCGTTGCAGGCCGCTTACGATACGCTTATTTTTCTGAAATCAGCCAAGCCGAAAGCCAGAAAATCACCACCAAAATCGGAGATAAAATCCAACGAATTCAAGATGGTGAGCCCTGCTGGGTTCGAACCAGCGACCTACTGATTAAAAGTCAGTTGCTCTACCGACTGA
>JAPYSD010000510.1 GCA_029936705.1 Croceicoccus sp.
GCGGCAGGCTGACCGTGCAGGTGCCCGCCAGGTCGGTCGTGGTGCTCGAACTGCAATGAGCGCGGCCCGCGTCCTCGGCGATTGGGGCACCAGCCGGTTGCGGCTCTACCGCGTGAGCGGCGGGGCCGTGACGGGCCGCCTCGATGGGCCGGGGATCGGATCTGTCGGCGGGGACGCCGAGGCAGTGTTGACCGAACGGCTGGAGCAATGGCTGCGCGAAGGGCCGCTGGAAAGCGTCACGCTTTGCGGGATGGCGGGTGCACGCGGCGCGCTGGTAGAGGCGGGATATGCACCCTGCCCCGCCGGCCCCGCCGAATGGCTGCAGTCGCGGTCCTGCCTGGCGGTGGCGGGTGTGCCGGTAGCGGTGCTGCCGGGGCTGAGCTGCCGGTCGGGCAGCGACGTTCCCGACGTGATGCGCGGCGAGGAAACGCAGATCTTCGGCACATTGTCGCAGCATCCCGAGCTGGCGCGGGGCGAGCATGTGTTTGCCCTCCCCGGCACGCATTGCAAATGGGCGCGGGTGAAGGACGGCGTTGTCAGGGGATTTGCAACCTGGCCGACCGGCGAACTGTTCGCGCTGTTGTCGGAGCAATCGACGCTGACCGGGCCGGACACGCCCGGCAGCGGCACGTTCGACAAGGGCTTCGAGCGCGGCCTCGATCGCGTACACGAACCGGTGCTGGGGGCGCTGTTCGAAGCCCGCGCGGCGCGGATGCTGGATGGCAAGTCCCGCGACTGGGCGCGTGGTCTACTGTCGGGACTGCTCATCGGGGCGGAACTGGCCTCACTGGCGGCGCAAGACCGGGAAGTCGTGTTGATCGGCGATGCCTCGCTGGCGGCATTGTACGAACGCGCTCTTTCGCGCTCCGGTCGGACGGTGCGGCGGGTGGATGGCGAGCGGGCCGTCATCGCGGGGCTTCGACTGGCGCATGACGCTGCCCCGCAAGCGAAGGATATAGCATGACCCTTGATGAGGCCCTCGAGTCCGGTGCACCGCCGATTGTCGCGATCCTGCGCGGTATCCGTACCGACGAATGCGTCGAAGTCGCCGAGGCGCTGGTCGACGCAGGCATCCGCCTGATCGAAGTGCCGTTCAATTCGCCCGATCCGGCAGGATCGATCGCCGCGATGACCGCTGCGCTGGGCGAGCGAGCCGCGATCGGTGGCGGCACGGTGGTCAGCACCGGCATGGCGGAGACACTGGTATCGGCGGGCGGGCGGTTCATGGTGTCGCCCAATACCGACCCCATGGTTTTGGCGCGGGCGCGCGAACTAAGGCTGGATCTCCTGCCGGGGTTTCTGACACCGACCGAAGCATTCGCGGCGATTGCCGCAGGGGCGCACAACCTCAAGGTCTTTCCCGGCTCGGTGCTCGGCAGCGCATATGTGAAGGCCATCGGCGAGGTATTGCCTGCCGATGTCAGGCTCTGGGCCGTGGGCGGCGTCGGTGCTGCGAATATCGCGGAATATCGCGCGGCGGGTGTCTTCGGGATCGGCGCGGGCGGCAGCCTCTATCGCCCCGGCGACAGCGCAGCGCAGGTGGGCACCCGGGCGCGCGCATTGCTCGACGCGTGGAAGGGGGCGGAGAATTGACCATGTCTCTCGTATCGGAACTTGTTTCCGGCTTCGCCTTGGCGGCGCTGACAATCGCTCCCTCGGCGCTGGCGCAGGAAGCATACGGCCCCGCAACGCTTAACGACAGCCTGTCGGGCGATCTGATCGTCCACGATCCGGTCATCATCCGCGAGGGCGAAACCTATTATGTGTTCAGCACGGTCGGGCGTTACATCGGCATCAAGACATCCCCCGATCTGAAGCACTGGACCAACGCGGGATCGGTATTCGACGAGATCCCGGCCTGGGCGAAGGAAGCCGTTCCCGGGACCGAGGGGATCTGGGCGCCCGACATCTCCCGTGTCGATGACGAGTACCGCTTGTATTATTCGATCAGCACGTTCGGATCGAACCGTTCCGCGATCGGACTGGCGACCAATGAAACGCTGGATCCCAAGGCGAAGAACTATCGCTGGAAGGATCAGGGCATGGTCGTCATGTCGACGAAAGACAGCGATTTCAATGCCATCGACCCCAATCTTGTCGTCGATTCCGAAGGCCGCCAATGGCTCGCGCTGGGCAGCTTCTGGTCGGGCATCAAGCTGTTCGCGCTCGATCCCGCGACTGGCAAGCCGGCACCGGGGGCAGAGCCCTATTCAATCGCACGGCGGCTGGGCGTCGCGGGCGGGCCGAACCCGATCGAGGCGCCTTTCATCTTCCAGCACGACGGCTGGTATTACATGCTCAACTCGTTCGACTATTGCTGCAAGGGCGTGAACAGCACCTATTACACCGTCGTCGCCCGCTCGCAGAACGTGACCGGGCCTTATCGCGGCAAGGACGGGACCGAGGCGATGATGGGCGGAGGCACGATCTTTCTGCGCGCCGACCTGCAGGAGAAGGAGCGGTTTCGCGGGCCCGGGCACGCGGGCTTCTTCACCGACAAGGACGGCACCAGCTACGTCGTCTATCACGCCTATGACAAGGAAGACGACGGCGCGCCCAAGCTGCGTATCGCGCCGATCCGCTGGGACGCGGACGGCTGGCCCGTCGCCCGATACTGATCAATTACAACAAAGCCGGAGAGGTTTTCATGCCATTCAAGATTTCGCGCAGGGCCTTTGCCGCCAGCGCCGCGCTTGTACCCATCGCCTGCACGAATGCCGGGCCGATGCGCTCCGGCGCTTCGGCCGGGGCTGGTCCCGACGACCGGATCGTCAATCCGCTGGTGAAGAACCGGGCTGACGCGCAGATCTTCCGGCACGACGACGGCTATTACTACATGACCGGGTCGGCGCCCGAATATGACCGGCTGGTGC
>JAPYSD010000511.1 GCA_029936705.1 Croceicoccus sp.
TGACTGCCTTCAGCGGGCCTTTGCCGAAGGCTGGCAGATAGGTCGCCACGGTGTCGTCGAGGCCGATCAGCCCGCGTTCGTGCAGTTGCATGATCGCGAGCGCGGTGAAGCTCTTGGTGACTGAGCCGATGCGGAACGGCGTGTCGGCGGTGACCGGGTCCGCGCTGCCCCGGCGGGTTACGCCATCAGCGCCCGTCGAGATTGTCCCCGCGTCGACGGCGGCATAGGCAATGCCGGGCGCACCGGACGAGGCCAGGTTCGCGCGGATGAACCCGTCGATGCCCTGCGGCGAGGCGCCAGCCGCCGCGCCGGTGATGACAAGCAGTATCGCTGCCCAGGCGGTCTTCATGCCCGCCGCCTATCCGCCGGTCAGGTCGCTGACGTCGGTTCCCTGCGCCTCCAGCCCCGCGATCACGTTCGCTTGCGTGCGGGCGAGGTCGGGTTTCGCAGCCTCGGCAAGCAGGGCATCCAGCGCCGCGCGGTCATAGGCGCGGCCTTGCGCGACGACGAGCGCGGGGCGGCGCAGCGCGGCGAAACAGGCGAGCGGATCGTCACGGGTCAGCACCAGGTCCGCGGCCATGCCCGGCGCGATTCGACCCCGGTCGGCTTCCTCGCCCAGCACTTGCGCGGGGTTCGATATGGCGGTGCGCAAGACCTCGGCGTGGGTCAGGCCGGCTTCGGCCAGCAATTCCAGCTCGTCGATAAGCGAGGCGCCGGGGATATTGGTGAAGATCCCCGCGTCGCTGCCCGCGACCAGGGTGACGCCAGCGTCGGAGAGCATCTTCGTCATCTGCCGGTAGAAGGCGTATGCCTCGCGGTTGGGTTCGACCGCCTCGTTCGTCCAGCGCTCGTACTCGGGCTGGGACTGGGCGACCAGCATGGGGTTCATCCACTCGGTTCCGGGGCGTTCCAGATAGGCGCCCTGCGTTTCGGCCACGTGGAGCAGGTTGCGGAAGGCGACCAAGGTGGGATCGACCGGGGTGCCCGATGCGGCGATCCGCTGCGCCAGCGCGCGGGCGGCGGCAGGGTCGTGGCGATCGCGCAGGCCGTGCCAGACGATGCTTTCGACATGTTCGATGGTGACGAAATCCGCGTCGAGGAAATCGGTGAAATCCATGTCGAAGGGATGGTCGCGCGGCACGCCTTCGCCGCGGATGCCTTCGGGCGTGTGACCCATGACGGTCATGCCCAGCGCGCCGGCCTCGGCCTTCACGCCCGCCCATGCCTCGCGCGTTAGGTTGGAATAGACCTTGAGATGGCGAAAGCCCGCATCGTGCTGCCAGCGCACGGCGGCGCGCGCTTCCGCCTCGGTCGTGACGAACTGGTGGTTGAGCTGCTCGTTCGGGCCGTGGCTGTTCAGGATGGGGCCGGTGGTGAGGAGGCGCGGGCCGGGCAGCGTGCCCGCCTCGACCTGCCGGGCAAGCTGCAGGTGGAAGGGCATGCCCGATGCATTGCGGATCGTCGTCACCCCATGCGCCAGATAGGCGCCGAGCGCGGCCTGGTCCCAGACATGGACATGCATATCGGTCAGGCCGGGAAGGAGATAGCCGCCCTTGCCATCGATCACCGCCGCGCCATCGGGGGCGGGCAGGTCGGCGGCGCCGATGGCGACGATGCGATCCCCGCGCACCAGCACGGCGGCGGGTTCGCTCCACCGCGGATCATCGGCGGTCAGGTCGATCAGGCGCACGTCGCGGATCAGCACATCATCGGCGCGCGCGGTGGCGGTCAGGCTGGCGGCCAGCAGCGCCATGATGGCGAGCAAGCGGGCGATCATCGAACTTCTCCCTCCGCGCGGCCCGCGCAGCATCCTATCAGCCGCGGCCGCGATGGGAAGGGGCGCCGGAAAAGACAAGGTGCGCCAAGCGAAAAGACGCAGCGCGCGAGGCACGGGACCCGTTTCGCGATTGCGCCTGCCGCCTGCTGGCCATAAGCAGCGGGCACCATGGATATCTCGCCGCTTGCCCGCCCGTTTCCCGAACTGCCCGCCATCGCGGGGGCCGTGCCGCGCATCGCGCGCGCCGGTTACAAGAACTGGGGGCGCTGCGACCTGACCTTCGTGACACTGGACCCCGGTACGTCGGTCGCGGGCGTGTTCACCAAGAACGTGTGCTGTTCGTCCGAGGTGGAGCTGGGGCGCGACCAGGTAACGCTGGGCCGGGCGCGGGCGCTGGTGGTGAACGCGGGCAATTCCAACGCCTTTACCGGCTATCGCGGGCGCGAGGCGGTGGAGACGATCATGGCCGAGGTCGCCGCGCACCTAAACTGCGAGCCGAGCGACGTGTTCGTGTCCTCCACCGGCGTGATCGGCGTGCCGCTGCCGCAGGACAAGGCCCGCGAGGGGCTGGCCCGCGTGTTCACGGCAGAGCCCTGCGGCTGGGAACAGGCCGCCGAGACCATCGGCACCACCGACACCTTTACCAAGGGCGCACACGCCAGCGCGATGGTAGGCGGCACACGGGTGGAGTTCAGCGCGATCATCAAGGGCAGCGGCATGATCGCGCCCGACATGGCGACCATGCTGGGCTACATCTTCACCGATGCGAACGTGTCGCCCGCCTTCCTGCAGCAATGCCTGTCGGCCGCGAACGAGGGGACGTTTTCCTGCATCACGGTCGACGGCGATACCTCGACCAGCGACACGGTGCTGGCCTTTGCCACGGGCAAGGCAGGCAATGCGGAGATCACCGGGACGGACAGCCCCGGCGCGGATGCGTTCGCCGCCGCGCTGCACGACGTCTGCCGCCAGCTGGCGCAGCTGGTCGTGCGCGACGGCGAGGGCGCACAGAAATTCATCGAGATCGCGGTGACGGGTGCCAAGTCGGACGACAGCGCGCGTCGGGTCGGCCTGGCCATCGCCAACTC
>JAPYSD010000512.1 GCA_029936705.1 Croceicoccus sp.
GGTGCGGCGCGGCGGCGCGCGACCGGCGCTAGTTCGCGCCGGGCTGCATCAGCGTCAGCGCCGACTGCGCCAGCACGGTCGCGCCGGTTTCGACCACCGCGTCGGCGTCCGGCGCCCAGAACGGGCTGTGGAGCGAGGGCAGCGTGATCTCGCCCGCTTCGGATTTCGCCCAGTTCTCGGGGCTGACGCCGCCGACCCAGAAGATCAGCGACTGGATGTTGTCGGGATCCTCGCGGCGATAGCGGCTGAAATCCTCGCCCCCCATCACGGCGGGGGTGTCGATCACGCGGTCCTCGCCCAGTGCGGATTGCATCGCGGGCACCAGCCGTTCGACCAGTTCGGGATTGTTGTAGGTGGCGGGCGTGAAAGCCGGGTCGACCGTGACGGTCGGCATCTTGTCTTCCGGCATGCCGGCGGCGATCGCCTCGCCCTTGGCGATGCGCTCGATGCCTTTCAGCAGCGCGTCGCGCGAGGCATCGGAATAGCTGCGGACAGTCAACTGCAGCTTCACCTCGTCCGGGATGATGTTGTGCTTGGCGCCGCCGTGGATGCTGCCCACGGTGACGACCGCGGGGTCCTGGGGGTCGTGTTCGCGGCTGACCAGCGTCTGCAGGCGCATGACGATCGCGCTGGCCAGCACGACCGGGTCCTTGGTGGTGTGCGGATAGGCGCCGTGCCCACCGACGCCGGGGATGGTGACGTCGACCGAATCGACATTCGCCAGCGCATAGCCCGACGCATAGCCGACGACGCCCGCCGGGATCTGCGCGGCATCGTGGAAGGCGATGGCGTAATCGGGTTTCGGGAAGCGTTCGTACAGCCCGTCCTCGAGCATGGCCGCCGCGCCCTCGCCCACTTCCTCGCCGGGCTGACCGACCACGACCAGCGTGCCGCTCCATTCATTCTTGCGTTCGGCCAGCTGCCGCGCCGCGCCGATCAGCCCCGCCATATGCGTGTCGTGGCCGCAGGCGTGCATCACGCCGCTTTCCACCCCCGAACGCGCGGTGGCTGTAACCTTGGAGGCATAGGGAAGGCCCGTCTGTTCGGTCACGGGCAGCGCGTCCATGTCGGCGCGCAGCAGCACGGTGGGGCCGCTGCCGTTCGTCATCACCGCGACCACGCCGGTCTGGCCCACGCCCTCGGTCACTTCGTAACCCATGCCGCGCAGCAGCCCGGCCAGCCGCGCCGCCGTCTGCGTTTCCTGCATCGACAGTTCGGGATTGGCGTGCAGCTCGCGGTAGAGCTCCATCAGCTCGGGCATGTCGCGCTCGATGCTGTCGGTCAGGCTTTGCGCCAGTGCAGGGTGGGCGAAGGCCAGCGTGGATGCGGCGGCGAGCGAGGCGGCGAGGTTTCTGATATGCATGCGCCGGACGATAGCGCGGCGATGGCGGGTTGCAAGCCTAGGAAATGCCGGGATCGAAGCGGACGGGTGCGTCGCCCGGGGCCCAGGGCTGGTGACGGACCATGATCGCCTTGAACAGCGGCGATTCGAGGTGGCCTGCCAGCCACTTGCGCAGGTGCGGCAGGGGAAGCGCGGCGAACCAGTCGCGTTCGACCGCGGCGAACTGGCGCACGAAGGGAAAGATCGCCGCATCGGCCATGCCGCGCGCCGCGCCGCACAGCTGGCCATGGGCGGCAAGCCGGTCGTCCAGATCGCCCAGGAAGCCCAGCGCGCTTTCGCGGTGGGCCAGCGAGTCCGAGCCGTGGCGGTCGGGGTATTTGTAGCGGTCGAGGTCGTGCTTGAAGGGTCCGTCGTTCGCCGCGATCAGCGCGGTGTCATCGCGCTGCAGCCAGCCTTCCGGATCGCGGCGGGACAGCGCCCAGCGCATGATGTCGATGCTCTCGTCGATCACTGCTGCATCGCCGGGCACCAGCACCGGGACCGTGCCCTTGGGCGAGGCTGCCAGCAGGGCTTCGGGCTTGTTCGACAGCTTCACCTCGCGCAGTTCGCAGGTGGTGCCGCTGATCGCCAATGCCAGCCGCGCGCGCATCGCATAGGGGCAGCGGCGAAAGCTGTAGAGCACGGGTTCAGCCATCGTGGCGCTCCCTCTCGTCCTGCTCCACCCGGTCGCCGAACACCGCGCCGACATGCGCCATGCCGCGCGTGGCGGCCAACGTCTCCTGCCGGTGCCGTTCGCGGTAGGCGGCGCGCTGCTCGTCGCTGCGCTCACCGTGGCAGGCGGGGCAGCTGACGCCATCCTCGTACAGCGGCGATGCCATGTCCGCTTCGCCGACGGGTCGGCGGCAGGCGTGGCACAGGCCATAGCTGCCCTGCGCCAGCCCGTGCGCGACGGTGACGCGCTGGTCGAACACGAAACATTCGCCGCGCCACAGGCTTTCCTCTTCGGGCACGGTTTCGAGATATCTGAGGATGCCGCCCTTCAGGTGGAACACCTTGTCCACGCCCTCCTGCTTGAGGAAGGCGGTCGACTTCTCGCAGCGGATGCCGCCGGTGCAGAACATCGCGACCCGGGGCGCCTTGCCCTCGCCCAGCAGGCGCTCGCGCTCGGCGCGGAACCAGGCGGGGAAGTCGCGGAAGCTGGCGGTTTTCGGGTCGATCGCGCGCTCGAACGTGCCGACCGCGACCTCGTAATCGTTGCGCGTGTCGATCACGATGGTGCCGGGATCCGCGATCAGCGCGTTCCAGTCCTGCGGTTCGACATAGGTTCCGACGCTTTGGCTGGGGTCGATGCCCGGCTGGCCCATGGTCACGATCTCGCGCTTCAGCCGCACCTTCATACGGTGGAACGGCATGGCATTGGCGGCGGAGAATTTGACGTCCAGCGCTTCGCAGCCAGGCAGCGCGCGTATGTGGTCGAGCACCGCGGCGATGCCCGCCCCACTTCCCGCGATGGTGCCGTTG
>JAPYSD010000513.1 GCA_029936705.1 Croceicoccus sp.
CCGGTCGATAGCGCGTCGCGGCGCATGGCCTGAAAGCGGACATGGCAGCTTTGCGACACTTCCAGCAAAAACCGGGATGTCTGCTCACAACTTTGCGGACATGGATCAATTTGGACATCTGGCAGTGATGGTTTCACGAACAAAATTGACGCTCGTGCTCGCGGGCGCAGTATTCTTAGCTGCCTGCGCCTACGTGGGTTATATCAATGAACTTCTAAAAGATGCCGTTTCCCCGGTGCATCGCGTCATTCTGCTAGTCGGCTTTTTACTAGGCGCAGGATGCGTTCCGCGCTGGCTCATGGCCCAAGATTTGAAGCGCAATCTTGAACGAATTAAGCGCGCTCGATCCAATCGCTGAAGGGGCAGCTAACCACGACTTTCCTGCCATTGAGCCCCTTTTCGGATGCCGCCGTTAGCGGACAATCATTCAGAGCGGAATTTGTCCACGCGCCCTAGTCATCCGGCCTCATACATTCTTGATCCTCGAGCGCAGCTCGGACCTTCAATCCAAAGTCAGTGAACTTGAACCAACGAAGACCGTTGGCCTTCTCGAAACGGGTTTCAAAAATGCCGTGCTGGTCGGCGAGCCTTTGCGAGACAGCGCCCTGCCTCCGGTGACATCCGGCCTTGGGGGCGGAATGAAAACCGGGTGCGGTGTTGTGAGCCAGCAGCACCTTTTTCTGATTGCCGGTCAGCTGGCGAACCACTCGGTTCGGATCGGCAGCGATCGCTTCGGCGACGGGGTCAATGTGCCTGGCGATCTTCAGGTGATGGTGCTCGATGAGATCATGGCGATAGCGGTCCTTGTCGAGAACCTCTCCTTGAGGATTCCGCAAGAACCAGAAACCGTTCGAGCCTTCGCGCTTCATTGTTGAGCCGTCCTCGAAGATGTAGCTTTCGGCGGCGTTTGCGTCGTCGTCCATTTTGTTGCCTTCAGATCTGGATTGGAAGCTATTTGGAGGCGATGCTCTATTGAGGCAACCGAACTGCTTCGCGGACCGTTTCGGTGGACACGAATTGTTGGTGCTACCCGATGACCCCTGCGGCAATGGCGATAATCCCGATGCCGGCTGAACTGATCAAAACGGCAGAGAACATGAATAGGCGAAGGCTGTAGCGGCGGTCGCGGCGCTCCTCCTCTTTAAGCGCGTCGACGAGCGCGCGCGCTTCGGCGCGGCGGATATCCCGGTTGGTCTTGCTGAATGGCATGGAGAAAGGACCCTATTGAGCGGCTGGGATGGGAGCGAAGCGCATAGTCTGCGCGTCGATGTCGCGTGCATTGAGCGCGAAACTGGAAATCAGGTGGTAGGCCTGTGTGATCCAGTCTTCAGGATCGCCGGAATGCCCGTGATCATGGATGGTGTCCTCGATGATCTTGGGTTCATGAAAGGCATCGGTGTCGATCTTGAGCTCAGCTCCGATTTCTTCGAGGTTACCGCGGCTGATGAGCGTTTCGCGGCGCAGGCAGCAGCTGCCGTCTGCGTCAAAGGCTTCGAGTGCATAGCGCATGATATTTTCCTCTCGGTCTGTCCTGATCATTTGCCCTGCCCCGAGTGTCCTCAGGCGGCCTTGCGCTTGAGCGCAGGCGTATAGAAACAGGGCTGACGGGGATCGCGAACCGGAATGCTGCGACGATCAAGTTCACGTGCGATGCGCATCTTGGCGTCAGAGCGCTGAATTTGTCCGGTCTGACAGTCAGCGCGGTCGTAGTCTAGGCGATCGGCGGCCCAGAACAGGTTTGCGACGGTCTGCTCCGACGCGTCTTCAGAACAGCGATAGGCTGCTTGCAGCGCAAATGCGTGTGCATCGTCATCGATGACGAATTCTGCTGCTTCGGCTTCGAGGTCTGGGTCGCTGAACTCCGGTTCCCGGTGTCTGCCGCAAAGGGTCTGCCCCAGACCTGCTACGTTCCCGCACCAGCATTTGATTGCAGCGCGATCGATAGCCCGGCGCTCGGCTTTGGTTCGGCCAATCATGTCATTCCCTTTCGCTTGATAGCTTTTTCCGTCCCGGAGCTGGGTTCACATGGAGATCGGCCGTTGGTCCTCGATCTGGTATGCGCGGGTCAGCGCTTTCTCATCTCCATTGTCGAAAGCTTCGTGCTTCTGGATAAGGTCGGGCGCGATGGCGCTGACAGCGTCACGCAGCGTGATAATGCCGTCTTCCTCGGCGAAGAGCAGGGCAAGACCAGCGCGCAGTCCAGCCAGGTTGCCGGAGCGCTGGAGGCGGCGCAGGGCAACGTAGAGATAGCCCATGAAATTGGCCTGCTCGCCGGAGTTCATGAAATAGTCGAATTGGCGAGAGCCGTTCCAATTGGGAGCAAGATCGGTGCTCTGGATGTCGAAGAGATCGATTGCGGCTGCCATGTACGATAGATTGTGTAGGCGGCCCTCGACATCCCTGAGGCTCCTGCGCACGGGTGCCTGGCGGTAAGAACCGGGGGCATATGCGGCGCCGTTTTCGAACAGGTATCCGGCAGCGTGCATCAGCGGATATTCGGTGCTGGTGGCAATTGCGCCCATCGTCTTTCCCTTCGTAGCCCTTGTCCAATCTGCGGGGCTACTCGGGAGTGTTTTCTAGGATGGACTCAGAGGTTCGCAAAACGGGCCCGGGACCTCTGGAATGCGCTGTTATGGCCGAATAGCATTGTGGCCGTTCGGAGCCCATGTTCCAGCCGTGTAAACGATCTGCTGGACGGGCCCCCAATCACGAAGGTCGGGCCTTGCGGCCTCGAGCTTTGTGAAAACGCCGAGATATTTGTGTCTCAGCCGCGCCTTGGTAACCTCGTCACTAAGGAGATGGATCTTCCCGAAATTGTGCCTGCCGTCGGCATATTTGACCAAGGGAGCGATAGGGTCAGCAA
>JAPYSD010000514.1 GCA_029936705.1 Croceicoccus sp.
CGGTGGTATAGCCCAGCTGCAGCCCCGCCGCGCGGCGCTGCGCCTGAAGCTGCGCCACATTGGCCTCGGCCTCGCGCATGGCGGCGACCGCGGCGTCATATTCCTGGCGGCTGATGGCGTTCTCGTCGACCAGCGGGCGATAGCGTTCCACCACGGCGCGCGCATTGGCCGCCGTCGCCTGCGCGCGGTCCAGGCTCGCTTCCGCCTGCGCATAACTGGCCTGCATCTCGGCCGGGTCGATCCGGAACAGCGGCTGCCCCTCGCTCACGTCGGTCCCCTCGGTGAACAGGCGGCGCTGCACGATGCCGTTGACGCGGGCGCGCACCTCTGCCGTGCGGATCGCGGCGACGCGTCCGGGCAGTTCGATGATATTGGGCATGTTCACCGCTTCGACGGTATAGGTGCGCACCGGCATCGCCTGGGGGGCCGGCGCTTCCTCGCCAGAGCCGCAGGCTGCTAGAACAAGCGCGGCAAGAAGCGGGATCAGTCTGAGTCGCATGCGGGATTCCGATTTTGCAGTTGCGAACGCGTAATAGGTATTACACAAGGGACTTCAAGTCGGAAATTGAGTGCCGGAGAGGAATAGGTGGAAAAACCGCAGCGGGAAAGGCTCGACAAGCGGCGGGAGGCATTCCTGCAAGCCGCGCGCAAGCTTTTCACCGAAAAGGGCTACGAACACACCTCGCTGGCCGAGGTGGTGGAACGCGCAGGCGGTTCGCTGGCGACGCTCTACAAGCTGTTCGGCAACAAGGAAGGGCTGCTCGACGCGGTCCTGTCGCAGTCGCGCGACCTTGGCCACAGCGCCATCCTGGACATTGCCGTGCTGCAGCATCCCCCGGCCGAGACCCTGCACCGCATCGGTACGGAGCTGACCCGGATCTATCTCGACCCCGCGAATCTGTCGCTGGTGCGAATCGTGATCGGGCGCAGCATCTCCAATCTCGACTTCGCGCGCGAATTCTTCGACCACTCGCAGATGAAGAGCAAGCTGGCCCTGCGCCTGCTGTTCGGGCGCTGGAAGGATGCCGGCATCGCGATGAATGGCGATCCAGAGATGCTGGCCGATCTGTTCCTCAGCCTGCTGGTGTTCGATTTCCAGATCCAGGCGATCAGCCACGGCGTCCTTGCCCCGCCGACCGCGCAGCAGCTGCGCGACCGCACCGATTTCTTCCTGCGCGGCGCCGGGCTTTCCGACTGACGGCAAAGGCCCGAGCTAGGCCCGCGGGGTTCGACTGGCGGGCAAAGCCTGCTAGACCCCGCCGATGAATTTCTCAGCCCCCCAGCCCTCCTTCCTTTTCGTCTGCCTTGGCAATATCTGCCGCTCTCCCCTGGCAGAGGCCGCGCTGCGCGCACGTTTGGAAGAAGCGGGGCTGGATGCCAGGGTCGATTCGGCGGGCACCGGGGACTGGCACGTCGGCAGTCCGCCCGATCCGCGCGCGCAGGCGATCGCGCGGGACATGGGCCGCGACATTACCGCCTATCGCGGGCGGCAGGTGGAGGAGGAGGATTTCCGCCGCTTCACCCATATCTTCGCGCTGGACCACGAGAATCTCGCCGACCTGCAACGGCGCGCCCCCGATGATGCGACGGCGCAGGTCGCCCTGCTGCTCGACATGGTCGAGGGGATGGAGGGCGAACCGGTTGCCGACCCCTATTTCGGCGGCGACGAAGGTTTCCGCACCACGTGGAGGCAAGTCGACCGCGCGGCGCAGGCGCTGGTCGCGCGCCTGCAATCGTGACCATCGCCCAGGCCGCGGCCCGGCTCGCCGGTGTGCCGGTCAATTCCGCGCAGGCGCTGCATGGCGGCGATTTATCCTCGGTCTGGCGGCTCGACCTTGCCGATGGCACCCGGCTGACGGCGAAGCAGGGACCGCTGGTCGCAGCGGAAGCCGACATGCTGCAAGCCATCGCCGCATCCGGCGCCCCCGCCCCCGCCGTGATCGCGTGCGAGGGCGACTTGCTGTTGATGGATTGGGTCGAGCATGACGGCGGCCCCGGGCAGGCGTGGGATGACCTAGCGCAAGTGCTCGCCCGGCTGCACGGCGCGCAGGGCGGGCACTACGGCTGGGCGCGGGATTACGCGTTTGGCGAGGTGGCAATCGCCAATGGCGCGTCGGACGACTGGCCCGCGTTCTGGAGCGAGCGCCGCCTGCTGCCTTTCGTCGCCGATCTGCCTGCCGATCTGGGCACGCGGATCGAACAGCTGGCGGGTTCGCTGCCCGACCTGCTTCCGCGCAGGCCGCGTGCGGCGCTGCTGCACGGCGATCTGTGGGGCGGCAATGTCCTGTCGCGCGGCCCGCGCGTCGCGGCGCTGATCGATCCGGCCTGCTATCACGGAGACCGCGAGGTCGATGCCGCGATGCTGACCCTGTTCGACCACCCGCCCCCGCGCTTCTTCGATGCGCTGGACCTCGACGCGGGCTGGCGCGAACGGCAGCCTGCCTATCGCCTGTGGCCGCTGCTGGTGCACCTGCGCCTGTTCGGCGGCCATTACCGGCGCGAGGTCGAGGATTGCCTGGAACGGCTGGGCCACTGACCACCGCGCATGTCGTGGCGGGAGCCGGTACCCTGATAAGCGCCTGCGCCGTCGGCACGAGGTGCTTGACGCTGCCTTTCGATGAATTGCAAAGCGGCATCACAGGATGCGTCGCCGTGTAAGCGGTGGGTGCGTCATCGATGGCTGGCCGAACCGCGGGCAGCCGGTATCTCCGGGTCATTCGGGGTCAGTACAGTCCGGCTGCAGCGCGGCCGGCATGCAGTATGGGGGTTGCAAGTTGAACGATCGTCGCACCGGGCCTGTCGTCTGTTTCGGGGAAATGCTGCTGCGGCTCAGCCCGCAGAGCCTCGTGCCGC
>JAPYSD010000515.1 GCA_029936705.1 Croceicoccus sp.
TCCGCCTGATCGAGGATTTGCGCACGCGCGATGCCGACATGGACGGCGACGTGCGCAGCCTGCTGCGCCAGCTGGAAAGCTGAGCGCCGGCGCCATAGAGTTGTCCTGTTCGGGGCGGCGCTCGCAATTGGCGGGCGCCGCCCCTATTTGCATGGCGATGCCCGAGCTTGCCCGCGATGCCTGAACTTCCCGAAGTCGAGACCACGATCCGCGGGCTGTCCGCTTTCCTGGAAGGCGCGACCATCGCGCGCGTCGCGGTGAACCGCCCCGATCTGCGCCGCGCCTTTCCGCCCGAGCTGGTGCAGGTACTGACGGGCGCGCGGGTGACGCACCTGGAGCGCCGTGCGAAATACGGGCTGATCCACCTCGACCGGCCGCAGGTGATGATCTTCCACCTGGGCATGAGCGGGCGCTGGCGCATCGATCCCGCCGAGATCGGCAAGCACGACCACTTGGTGCTGGAGACGGGCGCGGGCCACGTGCTTGCGCTCAACGATGCGCGGCGGTTCGGTTCGGTGGATCTGGTGGACGCGGATGCGCTGGACGGTTTCGCGCCCTTTGCCGCAATGGGCCCCGAACCGCTGGGGCCGGATTTCACGTCCGCCTGTCTGAAGCGCGCGCTGACCGGGAAGGTGCCCGCGATCAAGCTCGCGCTGCTCGACCAGCGGGTCGTGGCGGGGCTGGGCAATATCTATGTGTGCGAGGCGCTGCACCGCGCGGGGATCAGGCCCGACAAGCCGGCGGGGCGCGTGTCGCTGCCCAAACTCAAGCTGCTAATCCCCGCGATCCGCGACGTGCTGACCGAATCGATCGAGGCGGGCGGATCGTCGATGCGCGATTACGCGAAGCCCGACGGCGAGCTGGGCTATTTCGCGGCCAGCTGGCGCGTCTATGGGCGCGAGGGGCAGCCCTGCCATTGCGGCGGCACGGTGGAGCGGTTCGTGCAAGGCGGACGCTCGACCTTCTGGTGCCCGAAATGTCAGTCGTGACCGGTCCGCTTTTCCTTTGCCGAGCGGCGATTAGGCCCTAAACCGCCCGGCATGACGGACAGCAGCCCCAAGACCGCCTCCTTCGGTTACGAAGAGATTCCCGAAGACGAGAAGATTGCCCGCGTAGGCGCCGTATTCTCGGGTGTGGCGCGGAAATACGACATCATGAACGACGCGATGTCGGGGGGCATGCACCGCCTCTGGAAGGATCGCTTCGTGCGCCGGGTCAAGCCGCGCAGCGGGGAGCGGATCCTCGACATGGCGGGCGGCACCGGCGACATCGCGTTCCGCATGGCGGACAGCGGGGCCGAGATCACCGTGTCGGACATCAACCAGGACATGCTCGACGTCGGGCTGGAGCGGGCGGTGAAGCGCGGGTTGGGCGATTTCGTCTGGTCCTGCCAGAACGCCGAGGAGTTGTCCTTCGCCGACCGCAGCTTCGATGCCTATACGATCGCGTTCGGCATCCGCAACGTCACCCACATCGACCGCGCCCTGGCCGAGGCCTACCGCGTGCTGAAGCATGGCGGGCGGTTCTTCTGCCTCGAGTTCTCGACCACCGAGTGGCCGGGCTTCAAGGACGTGTACGACACCTATTCGCACCGGCTGGTCCCGCGCATCGGCAAGGCCATCGCGGGGGACGAGGACAGCTATCGCTATCTGATCGAATCGATCCGCCGCTTCCCGCCGATGCCCGCGTTCGAGGCGATGATCCGCGATGCGGGTTTCGTGCAGACGAAGGTCGAGCCGATCATGGGCGGTCTGGTCGCGATCCACTCGGGCTGGAAGATCTGACGAACCCGTGACCCAGCCTGCCACGCATATCTACCGCCTTTTGAAATGGGGCCGCATCCTCGCGCGGCACGGGGCGCTGCGCATCGTCGAGGATCATCCCCAGACCCCCGGGCCGGTCCGCCGCCTGTGCCGGATCGCGCGTTTCGGCACGGTCCAGCCGAACCGCCCGCAATATGCCGAGGCGTTCCAGGCCATCGGTCCCGCCGCGATCAAGCTGGGGCAGACGCTGGCCACCCGCCCCGACCTGGTGGGCGAGGAAGCGGCGCGCGGACTGCTGAGCCTGCAGGATTCGCTGGCGCCGGTGCCTTTCGCGCGCATCGCCGCGTCGATCGAGGCAAGCTTCGAGCGGCCGTGGACCGACTTGTACCAGAGCATCGAGGAAGTGCCGGTCGGCGCGGCCAGCATCGCGCAGGTGCACCGCGCGGTCACCACCGATGGCCGGCTGGTCGCGGTCAAGGTGCTGCGCCCCGGCATACGCGAGCAGTTCACGCGCGACATCGACACCTATGAATGGGCCGCCGCGCACCTGGAAGCCCTGGGGGGCGAGGCGCAGCGCCTGCGCCCGCGGCTGACCATCGCCAATTTCAAGCGTTGGACCAATCGCGAGCTCGACCTGCGGCGCGAAGCGGCAAGCGCCTCCGAACTGGCCGAGGCGATGCACGCGGTGCCCGGTTTCTGCGTCCCCTCGATCGACTGGGACCGCACCAATGGCCGCGTGCTGACGATCGAGTGGATCGACGGCATCAAGATGTCGGACCGCGAGGCGCTGATGGCAGCCGGGCACGACATGCAGGACCTGGCCCAGCGGCTGGTGCTCGCCTTCCTGCGGCAGGCGATCAGCGCGGGATTCTTCCACGCCGACATGCACCAGGGGAACCTGTTCGTGAAGTCGGACGGGACCATCGTCGCGATCGATTTCGGCATCATGGGCCGCATCGACCGGCAGGCGCGGGCGTGGCTGGCCGAGATCCTCTACGGCCTGACCACCGGCAATTATCGCCGCGTGGCCGAGATCCATTTCGAGGCGCAATACGTGCCCAGCCATCATTCAGTCGACGAG
>JAPYSD010000516.1 GCA_029936705.1 Croceicoccus sp.
CTTCCAGCCAGAAATGCTGAAAATCGGCAACCCAGTTCTGCAGCGCGAAGGTGCCGAACGAGTGGAAGTACCGGTCGCCGTTCCGTGCCCAGTTCTCGAACTGGATGCCCAGCTTGAAGGTCGCACCCGTCGCCTCGACAAAGGCGCGCTCGTCGATGCGCAGGAATTCGTGAAAGCTGCGGGCGGTCGGGATCGTCGCCTCGCCCACACCGATCGTGCCGATGTCGTCGCTTTCGACAAGGGTGACCTCGACCAGGCGGCCCAGCTGGCGGGCGAGCGCCATCGCGGCGATCCAACCGGCCGTGCCGCCGCCTGCCACCACCACCCGCACCGGCGCTACATCGGTCATCGCTGAAGCCTCCCGGTGATTTGCGCCCTCAGCCGCCTGGCCATGGAGGCATCGCCCTCGGCAAGCGGTCCGCGAATGTGGTCCGGCAAATGGTCGCGCGCTTCGGCAGGATCGGCAAAGGCGTAATAGTCGAAGATGGCGGCCCACGCCTTGCGCTCATGCTCCGGTCGCTGGCGCAGCGACAGCAGGGCATGGAGCAGCGTGGTCTGCGGCGTGTCGACATAGCCCGGCACCGCGCTCCACCACCAGTTCAGCAATATGTTGAAGTCGTCCAGCGCTTCGACCTGGTGCCACCACATCGCGGGATAGACGATGACATCACCCGGCTCCAGCACTCCGGAAACGGCTGCCTCCATCGCCTTGGCAAAGCGGGGATAGCGGTCGAGGTCGGGCGCATCGAAATCGACCATGCTGACGACCTGGCCCCCGGGCGTCGGCTCAAGCGGGCCGGGGTAGAGATTGGCGATCTGGTCGGGCGGAAACAGCGTGAATCGCCGCCGCCCCGCAGCGCAGAGCGCGCAATTGTTGGAACGGTCGTAATGCGCGGCGGTGATCGTCCGGTTGCCCATCCACAGGCTGGCGACCACCGGGGCGCCATCCGGCCCCTCTGCCCCCGCGACGCCGGGATCGTTGTCCGAACGCAGGCCGGGAAAGAACAGGTCGAGGTCGGTCGAGCCGACATAGATCGCTTCGTCGGCGGCGCCCTTTAACTCGCCCAAGACCGCGGAAAGCTTTTCGCGCGATCCGGTGAAGTTGAAGCCGTCGAGCGCAGGCGTGTAATGAAAGCGGCCGCGCGTCGATCGGTCCGCGCGATAAACGGTAACCGGATGGCCGCTATGGAAGGCCAGCAGAAGCTGGCCCGCCGCCTCGGCGGAGCGCGTTGCGGCCTGAACGATCGGCAGGTCCTTGCCCGCCCCGCGGAATATCACCGGTTCGAGCGACGCCTCGACAAAGGCGTTGAGTTCGGATCCGCGCGGCATCGCCGTATGCAGTTCGCGAATGGGACGTGGGTCCGAAAGCTCCAGCGTCGCGGTGGCGGTCACAATGTCCTGCCCAGCCTTCGATCAGCCAAGGCATTGATATTGCCGAGCGAATGTGCCGCCATGATGGCGGGCACCAGCAAGCCAGCCCGGTTCAGCTCGCCAAGCGCATCGGCGGAAAGGCCGGCAATCGTTTCAGGCAAAATCGCGCTGAAATTCTCGAACTGGATCGTGGTCGTGTCATCGACCCTGATCGAGATGGGCAGCGGCTTCACCAGCTCGTGCCGTTCGAACAGCTCGGTCATCGTGCTGCGAGCACCCTCACCCCGATGGATCAGCTGCAACGCCTCTATCGCGTCGAGCAGCGCCGGGGCATGGCCGCCATGTTCGAGGAAAAGCGGAAACCCCTCGTCCCCCTCATTCGCGAGCCGCGCATGTGCCATGTCGATGTGAACGGCGGGATCGTCGCTCTGGCCCCGTCCGATCATCAGCGGGCCGCGGCGAACCAGTGCCGGGATGTAGCGGGCATTCCAGCCCTTTTCGCCAGCGAAGAGATTTTCCTCCGCCGTCAGACCCAGGATGGCGACAGGCTGCAGGACGTTATCCTCGCCCCGGGTGAACAGGATCGGATATTCGCGCTGCACCAGCGCGAATTCTTCCGCATACACACCGATCTGGCCCAGCGGATCGCCAGCATCGGCGCCGCGCGCCGCCTTAAGCCGCACATCGGCGTGGCTCACGCTGTCGAGAGGCGCAATGGTCATGATTGGATGTTACCGCGCAAAAATGGTGGGGAAAAGACTGCCATTCTGGATTTGGCAGCCTTTTCCCCGTTCCCTCAGGGAGGCGAGGGAAATCAGAACCGGAAGCGAGCTCCGGCGTAGTAGCGAGGACGGCTGTCGACGATGAACCAGGGCTGGTTCCGCGTGCGGGCAAACGTCTCGTAGTTGGAACCGGTCAGGTTGATCGCCTCGAACGACACCGAGATTGCATCGGTGATGTCGTAGCTGACGTTCAGGTCGACCTGGTCATAGGCGTTCACGAACACCGGGTTACGCGAAGAACCGCGGCTGTTGTTCGACAGGAACGTGTCGCGCCAGTTGTAGGTCAGGCGAGCCGACAGGCCGTACTTCTCGTAGATGGCCGACAGGTTGACCGTGTCCGACAGACCGAGCAGCGCGAACTGGTCGGCAGTGGTCGGGGCCGTGATGTCGTAGCCGACGTCGCCCCGGACGAGCGTGTAGGCCGCCGCGATACCGAACCCGGATTCACCGAAGAAGTGCTGACCGGCGAGTTCCATACCATAGATATGGGCGTCCTCGCTGTTGACCGGCTGCTGCAACTGGAACTGGTACAGCGGATCGCTGCCGTTCGCCGTAACGTCGTAGTCGCCAAGAACCGAATCGACGAAGGTCTGGCTGAGCCCGCCCGGCGTCAGGTTCGCCTGGAACTGGTTCACCGCCGCGTCGAACCCGACCTGTTCGATCAGGGCCGTCAGGGTGAACAGGTT
>JAPYSD010000517.1 GCA_029936705.1 Croceicoccus sp.
GTCCTCCGCCTTGCGCAGTTCGGCTGCAGGCGCATCCGCCCCGGCGCAACGCAGTTCGATGCGCGGCATGCCCCGGTCGGCCTTGTCGTCGGACCACAATCTGCCCGACAGGCGATAGCTGCCTGGCGGCAGTGCAAGTATCTGGCTCGCGACCGTCCCGGCGTGGCCGCTCGACGCATTAAGCTCCAGCACCATGCCGTTCCCATCCTCGCGCGGGACCGGCAGCGCGCTAAACGAAGCGCCGCGTTCAAGCTCCCAGCCGAAAGCAGTATCGGCCCCCTTGTCGAAATCGCCATCACGGACCTGTCCCGCCAACGAAGGACCGGTGACCAGGCGGATCAGTTGCGCAGCATCGCCGGTCGATCCCATCTTGAGCAACTTGGCGAGTGCCCGCATCGCCATCGGACGGTCGCCCGGCGGCACCCCGTCCGACCACATCGCGGCAATGGTGGCGCCCAGTGCGGCAGGATCCTGCGACCGTGCGATATAGAAGGGGAGGAACCGGTCACGCCAGTTGGGCCCTTGCGCCATGGCAGTCCCCAGGTCGCGCGCGAATTCCGGGTCCTGCCCGGTATTGCTCAGCATCTGCTCCACGATAAGGTCATAGCCGCGAACCGTGGTACCCAGCGCATGGCCGTAATGGCGGATAGCCACGGCGTTCTGCCCCGACCGACGCGCATCCAGCGCCAGTGCAAGCTCGGTCATCAGATCGCGCTTCGAAAGCGATTCGCCATAACGCAGGATTTCCATCGCCCTGCCGTCTTGCCCGCGATAAGCGTTCACGAAAGACAGTGACCGGATCGCACTTTCCGCCAAGGGATCGTCAAGCACCGCTTCTCGCGCCCAGCGCTCTGCCTTGTCCAGCGTCTGTTCGGACTGGTCGGTCGCCAGCGCGATGGCGGCAGCCGCTTCGCGTGCTTCGGGACTTACGATCAGGGGAAGACCGACCAGCTGTGCTCGCATCGCACCCGGCACGACATTCGGCATCGTGTAGAGCACGATCAATACCGACAGCACGGAGGCTACCAGGCAACTGATCGCACCGGCGGCGATACGGCCCCGCGAAATACGACGACGAATGGCCATTACCGCCGCCCCCCCGAACGTGAGGAGTTGGCGGACGCGGCGGACCTCATGTCGTACAAGGGCCGTGCCATCAGCCAGCAAGCGAATACCAGCACGGCACCCGCAATGGGCGTACGAAGCGGATAATCGGTCAGGCTGGCCCCCAGCAGCGCCGCCGCCATGACCGCGCCTGCCCTGACCGAAACAGTCTCGGCCGAACGGGCGTCCTTGCGCGTCTTCCACAGACGCGACGCGATCCACACGATGAAAGCCACTAGCACCGCCAGCGCAAGCACGCCGCCCGTCATCAGCAGTTCCAGCAGATCGTTATGGGCATGGTTGAGATATTTGGTGGTGATCGCCCAGTCTGGTTCGAAGCTACGATAGATGGGATCGAAGGTGCCAAAGCCGGACCCGAACGGCAGGAAATCGCGCATCAGCTCCAGCAGGATAGGAAGATAGACCACGCGCTGCTCCGCCAGTAGATCGTCCTCGACTATACGGTCCAGCGCCACAGCCTTTCCGAACAGCACCAGCAGCAGCACGACCAGCAGCGGAACGGCAACGACGCCCGCCCGCACCATCCATGCCCGGCGCGGGTTCAGCTTCGTGCCAAGCTCGTCGATCGGCGCCATCGCCAATGATGCGGCAAAGGCGGCGAAGCCCACCAGCATGCCTGTCCGCGATCCCGTGACGACGATCATGACCAGCAGCACCAGCGCCGCGACAAGCGAGAAGATCCGGCGCCTTGAGCCTGTTCGTCCTTGCTGTGCCGTCAGCGACCACATGCGCAGAACCGGAAAACCGGTCGCCAATACGGCAGCCGCATGGTTGCGATTGGCAAAGAATCCGGTCGCGGAGTCCTGCGCGAAGAAGCGGTAATGCAAGGGCGGGCCGTTCAAAGCCCCTGCGACCTGCGCAATGCCCAGCAGGATGCTTAGCGCCAGGAAACCCAGGAAGCCCAGGATCACCTTGTCGCGCTGCCGCGGGGAAATGCCCCACAGCGCCGCCATTACCGCCAGCGCGGGAAGCAAGGCGAACAGCGAATTCCACGTCAGCCATGGCACAAGCGAAACGGGCCGCCAGGGTTGCTCAAGCCCCGCGACGACGGCGGCCTCGGCAAAGCGCGCATGGCCCGGCAGGCTCGTCCAGATATCGGGTGGCAGCGGAACCAGCTGCAGCGCGATGATCAGCGCATGGGCAGCCAGCAGCAGTAGGGGAGCCGTCATCGCATGCGCCCGCTCACGCAGAGGCAGCACGATCAGGATCGCGATGGCGAACAGGCATATCGGGCGCAGCGGCATCAGCCAGTTCACGTCCGCGCGTGCGGAACCCCCAAAGAACGCTATGGCGGTGAATAGCGATGCAAGGATCGCCAGACGCGTGTTCTCCGCCGACAGGGTGAACGGGGTTCTGCGCGCGGGCGCGGGGGCGGCGGCGCGATAGCGGCTGCTCCTTCGCCGCCTTTCCGACCGGGGCCGGTCGGCATCCCTGCTGATACGTGGGCCAGGATCGGGCGTTTCGGTCTGCCTGCCGGGCGGCACACGCCAATTGCCTGCTTTGCCGCCGCCTTCCGGCAATTCACCTGACATCATCTGCAGCCGATCAATCTTGTAATGCGATGACGGCCATGAACAGCCGCCGCTACATGGCTAGGCGCGCCACCTGACGATGACAAGGCCCTGCAAAAGGCGCGCCAATTGGCCGGGCAGCGCTTGGTATCATTGTTTCAGGGCGGCGTGCGATATTGCTGAATTGGCAGGCGAAACC
>JAPYSD010000518.1 GCA_029936705.1 Croceicoccus sp.
CGCGGAAATATTCGACCGTGCGGGCCAGCGCGAAGCTGTTGGGCGGGATCACGCACACGTCGGTCTGGCGGTCGACAAAGCTGTTGGCGGCGAAATCCTTGGGATCGACGATGGCGCTGTCGACATTGGTGAAGATCTTGAACTCGTCCGCGACCCGCGCGTCATAGCCATAGGACGACAGGCCGTAGGAGATGCAGCCGTCACGCCGCTGCGCCTCGACGAAGGGCTCGATCATGCCGCTCGACTGTGCCTGTTCGCGGATCCACCGGTCCGAGAGAATCGCCATTTTCGCTCCAATGCTGATGTCGCTGCCGGTCTGCCCAATCGGTCGGCGCGGGGGCAAGGGCCGCGCGCCAGCTTCCTGTGCATGACCGGCGCTCAGCCCGGCTTGCCTTCCGGCTCATGCCGCATCACCAGCCATCCGACCGGCTCGTCCAGCTGCGGCAGGCTCAGCGCGCTGTTGGCAGTCCAGATCGCCCAGTCGCCGCCTGCATAGGCAGGCTCCTCGCGGTCCTGCCCCAGCCACAGCGCGCGCTTCGACCTTGCGCCAAAGCCATAGGCCGCCTCGAACGCCTCGCTGGGGGCCAGTATGGCGCGGCGGCCCGCATGCGCCTCGATCTGGTTGAGGAAGGTGACCAGCTCGCTCTCCACCTCGGCCGGGCGGACGGGGTTCGGACAGTCCTCGCCCAGCGCCTCCAGCCGCACGGCGGGCGGCAGCAGATCGCCGTCGCGCGGCACCAGCGTGACGAAATTGGCCGATTGCCGGTCGGCGGGCACGCAGGGGTCGAACACGTGCACCGCGCCGAACGGCAGGCCGGAACGGGCAGCACGCTCGCGCTCTTCCGCGAAACGCCTGTTGCGCCCCGATGCGCCGGTGCTGGCGGTGGCATAGACGAAGCGCACCAGCGGCTTGCCGCCCTCGCCCCCCTCGGCCAGTGTCAGCACCGCGCGCGCGTCGTGGCGACCGTCCACCCATGCGCCCTGCACCGGATAGCTGCCGTCCGCCGGTTCCCAGTGCGCGGCATGCCACCATGCCGATCCCGCGCCCGTCAGCAGCGCGCCCGCCAGCACGACCGCGCCCACGCGCCAGATGCGCTTTCCTTTCGCCATGCCGCCTGCCCCTACCCGCGAATGTGCAAGACGCAGATCAGCGTGAACAGGCGGCGCGCGGTGGCGAAATCGGTCTCGATCTTGCTTTCCAGCCGCTCCATCAGCAGTTCGGTCGCGCGGTTGTGGATGCCGCGCCGCGCCATGTCGATCGTCTCGATCTCGGACGCGGTCGCCTTGCGGATCGCCTGGTAATAGCTGTCGCAGATCGCGAAATACTCGCGGATCGGCCTGCGGAACCGCGCCAGCCCCAGCAGCAGCGTCTCAAGCTCGCCCCCCGCCTCGTCCTTGACCGAGACCGACAGCCTGCCGTCAACCACCGACAGAGCCAGCCGGTAGGGGCCGGTGTGTCCCGCTTCCCACGACCGCATCGGCTTGAAGCTGTTTTCCTCGATCAGGTCGAAGATGGCGACCCGGCGCTCCTGCTCGATATCGGGATTGCGCCACGTGATCGTGGCCTCGTCCAGGGTGATGTCGATGATGCGCGGATCGGACATAGGGCCGGTGCCATCGCAAATGGCGGCCAAGCGCACAAGCGCCAATGCCGAGAACTGCCCCGATCACTTGCGGCATGAACCGCCCATTTGCGGCGCCAACACCTATGAACAGGGTAACTATTATTGCTATGCCTTGTTGCGGGGGCCGGGGGCAGGCGTCTATCGCTTGCGGTGGATTCGCGCATGACGGTGTCAGGACCGGCGGAACCGGGAAACTGGCTGAACAGGCGACCGGCGCGACCGGCAACAGAGGGACGATTTCCAGGGCTATGTGGCGGCTACATCACTTCGCTTTGTGTCCGTTCAGCCGCAAGCTGCGCTTGCTAATGAGCGAGAAGGGCGTGCCCTACACGCTCGAGCCCGAGAATCCCTGGGCGCTGCGGGACGAATTCTACCTGATCAACCCGGCGGGCCGCACCCCCGCGATGCGGCACGAGGACAAGGACCTGGTGCTGGCGGACAGCCGCGCCATCGCCGAATATCTTGAAGAGACGGTCGAGAAGAACCCGATGATCAACGGCCCGGCCGCGAACCGGGCCGAGATAAGGCGCCTGGTCGCCCTGTTCGACGAGAATTTCTGGGGAGACGTCACTGCCCCGCTGCTGACCGAACGCTATGCCAAGCGCGTGGTGCTGCGCCAGGCCCCCGATTCGCGTGCGCTGCGCGATGCCATGCGGCTGGCGGACCAGCACCTCGATTACTGCGATTATCTGATCGACCATCGCCGCTGGCTGGCGGGCGCGACGATGAGCCTGGCCGACCTGACCGCGGCGGCGCAGATCTCGGTCGTGGACTACCTGGGCGGGATCGACTGGCGCGGCCACGAATCGACGCGCGGCTGGTATTCGGTGCTGAAAAGCCGGCCCAGTTTCCAGCCGCTATTGTCCGACCGGGTCGAGGGTGCACCTCCGCCCCGCCATTACGCCGACGTCAACGCGTAGCGATACTTACAGCTCGCGGTCGTCGCTGAAACGGCCGTGCTTGCGATAGCGGACCATCCAGCGGTCGAGGAACAGGCTCATCGGACGGGGCTGGATGCCCAGCTTCGTCAGGCCCGGCATGTCGCCGCTGGCGGTATTGCCCTGCGACAGCATCGCGTACTGGTCCGAATTGATCGGCGCGCCGGGAATGAAGCCTGAAACCGCCGCCATGCCCGAACCCACCATGTCGGGCAGCGCGATGAAATGGCGCTTGCGCCCCTGCGCGGCGGCGATC
>JAPYSD010000027.1 GCA_029936705.1 Croceicoccus sp.
TACGGGGAGTTCAACCTGCAACCTGTAGACGACCTGACGCTCACGGCAGGAATCCGTCAAACGCGCGACTTCCGTTCCTCTTCTCAGCTGGGGACGACCCTGACCTTTCCAGATGCATTCGGTCCGGGTGCAGATCTTGTCATTCCCGGCACACCGAATGAAAGTTCCGGCAAATTCAAGGCAACGACCTGGAACCTGGCGGGACTGTATGAATTCACACCTGAACTCAGCGCCTATGCCACGGTGCGGCGCGGCTACAAATCGGGCGGCGTCAACGGAACCGCAATCGATCCTGCGGATCAGCTCTTCGCTCCCGAATATGTGACCGATTACGAAATTGGCCTGAAAAGCCGGTTTAACCTGGGATCGGTCGATGTGTTTGCTAACCTTGACTATTTTTATGATGATTACACCAATATCCAGCGCTTTATAAATCTGAACACGGTGCCTGCATCCACCGTCACGCGAAACGCAGCCAAAGGCAGCATTCAAGGTATTGACCTGGAAATAGGACTGCAGTCACGACTGTTCAATATTACTGCCGGCTATAGCTATCTAGATGCCAAATACGATGAATACATCGATCCGACTCGCGGAGATTTGAGCAACAGCGACTTCCCGAACACGCCAGAACATCAGCTTACGATAGCACCGAAGTTCAAGTTTCCCGTGCCCGACGACATTGGCGAGGTCAGCTTCCTTGCGAACATCTATGCGCGCAGCAAGATCGCATTCGATCCGATCAACAAGCCAAACGGCAATCCAATCACCGATCTAAGCCCTCCGGGTGCAATCGGCGCTGGCTACACCCGGGTGGATTTGCGCCTTGATTGGAAACGGGTCGCCGGCAGCCAGTTCAGCGCGGCGCTGTTCATGCGAAATGCTTTTGACGAGGAATATATCGTCGGCAGCAATAACCAGCTCCCGACGCAGTTCGCTTCCGTTTCCTATCTCTATGGCGAACCTCGAACATTTGGCGGCGAAATCAGGTTCGACTTCTGATCGCACGGACGGCCGGTTCAAGTCCGGCCGTCCGCTACCGACTTGGGTTTGCGAGTCCCCCCGTCTCCTGATTGTCGCAGCCAGTTGCAATTGAACGACTATTTTCGTGGGCCAAAGCCTTTAGATTGTGGAGGTGTATTGCAATCAGGCGTGGTGAATAATTGTCATGAACAGGAATTCGATATTAAAGATAGGCCCGGACCTTGTCGAGGTTTCAACTTATATTCCTCAAGATTCGTACTTTGGCCGTCCCTATATAGACCGCGATGAGCTGCGTGATGCTCCTGGTGTCCACCGCAACATACATGGCGGGTTTGAAAATACCGATACGCGTTTCAACTTCTACTTTCCTGCCATCGAAGTATATGGCGGTAGAATGTTCCAGCCGATGGAAGGTGGCCATGCCGGGCATGAGAATATTTTCGGCGAAGGCCCAGTCGCGGAGATTTCCGGCGGCATGGCGATGGCCTTTCGAATGGGCGGATACATGGTGGAGTCGAATTGTGGCCACATCGGCGACGATATCGACGAAAGGGCTGGGCCCGATCCCACGCTTTATGGCTATCGGGCGGCGATCGAATCCGCGCGCCTGTCGCGCCATCTCGCAAAGCAGATATATGGTGCCGAACCGGCGAACGGGTATGTCTATGGCGGAAGCGGCGGGGGCAGGCGCTCGCCCGCCTGCATCGAATATGGCTCCGGGGTCTACACAGGCGCCCTTCCTTATCACGGTGGGGGCAACATCGCGGACCATGGGACACGGTCGCGTGTGCGTAGTGAACAGCCGGCGCATTTCGGCCTGATGTTCAACGTCCGGCGGCTTCTGGGTAACAGGCTGCCCGGGGTGATCGGTGCAATGCAACCCGGCGGCAGCGGCAATCCTTTCGAAGGATTGACCGTGCACCAACGCGAGGAACTGGCTAATCTATACCGGCTGGGTTTTCCGCGCGGCGCCGAATTCATGATGAGCCAGCCTTTTGGCCAGATATGGCTGTGGACGTCTATCGCGGACATGCTGCTGGAGGAGGACGAAGATTATTTCTCCGGTTTCTGGAGCAAGCCGGGTTATATTGGCCACGACGAACCGCAATGGGTTAAACCCGACCTGATCGACACCGAAGTTTCCGTCAAACGTGTGCTGACCGCGCGTGATTTGAAAGAGAACCCGGAATTCGCCGACGCGGCGATACAGGCTGCCGCCTATCCCGCGATATTTATTGCAACGCTGAACCACACGCTCGATCTGCCGATGGCCCTTGAAGTGGACTTACCCGCAGGGGGGTATCGGCAGGGCGCGGGCGTATACATGCAAAGCGGCGCAGCGAGGGGGCGTCGCCTCTACGCCATGGCCGAGGCAAGCGACATGCTGTTTTGCGATGGCCGGGGCGAGGCCAATCTGGAGCGGCTGACAGGAGTCGTGCCTGGCGACCGGGTCCGCATCGATAATCGCGCGTTCCTCGCCTATTGCTATTATTACAAATATCATCTGTCTGAGGAGCCAATCTGCGATTTCCTTCGCGTGGACGGACAGCCGATTTTTCCGCAACATGACGTGCCGCTTGCCTCGCCCTTGATGGGCGTGCCCTATTCGGGCCAGTTCGATGGGAAGGTGATGTGGATCCATGCGACGCATGACACATCACTATGGCCGCCCCAGGGCTTGAGCTATCATCGAGCGGTCGAACACGCGCAGGGTAAAGCAGGATTGCGGGACAATTTCCGCATACGCTGGACCGAAAATGCTGAGCACACCCCGCCCAACATGGTGCCGCCGCAACCCAACCGCTCGGGCGCCAATTGGCTGGTCAATTCTCAAGGGATAATAGAGCAGAGCCTTGCGGACCTGATCGACTGGGTTGAGAATGGGGTGGAACCGGCAGGAACCTCGTTTGCGTTTGTCGATGGCAAAATCGTCCTGCCGCCCGATGCCGCGGAGCGCGGAGGCATCCAACCCGTGGTCCACATCGCATCACCCGCTGGAGGAGAGCTAAAAACGAAGGTGGGCGAAAACGTCGAACTTATGGCCAGCGCGGAAGCGCCGTCGGGGGGCAAGATTATCGCCGTCGAATGGGACTTCGACGGCAAGGGGGTCTATCCTTTGTCCAACGACATCGCCGCCGGGCAGTCACATGTGGAGGCAAGGGGCCAGCATGTTTTCGATGCACCGGGAATTTATTTCCCGTCGGTTAGGGTTACGGCCCATCGCGACGGCGACTTGGGGGCTAAGCAGCGCAGGCTTGAAAATGTGGCATCGGTACGCGTCGTAGTAAGCTGACTTCGGCGCAATAACGAAAAAGAAGGGAGCCGTACAAGGCGTGCGGCTCCCTTCTTCATTTCAAGGGTGCGTGCGGTCAGCGCACGATAATTCTCGCAGATGCCAGATTTTCGATCTGGCGCCGAGCGTTTGGATTGCCTTCCCGGTTAAGCCGCACGCGGGCGGTTACGAAATAGGTACCAGGCTGATCGAAACGGCAGGAAATGGTTTCGCTCAAGGCGGTCTTGCCAGGTTCGACCTTGCTTTCACGATCGAACGTGCCGCTTGGGTTTGTTGCCCAATGCAATTGCGTAAAGGTTCCGGCCTGTGGCGGTGCCTCCGCGTCTACGACGACGGTGACGTCTTCCCCTGCCGATACTTCGGCCAATGGCGCACCATTGGCCTGCACTCGCACGACGGGCTGCGTTCCTCCGCGCTCCAACGCAGTTTTGGGCAGACTGACCTTGCCGTCTGCAAACGAATAGCTCGTTTCAGGCGGCTCGACGCCCTTTTCGACCCAGGCTGCCAGATCGACCAGGCTCTGCTCGATGGAAGGCATATAATCGATCAGCCAGGTGGTCGTTGCCCGCCGTGCATGGCTGGGCAGCAGCATGGGGGGAACGTGTTCGGCATTTTCAGTCCACTGAAGGCGGAATTTATCCCGCGCTTTCTCCGGCCCTTGCGCCTGCTCCACCGCCTGTTTGTAGATGACCCCTTGGGGCGGCCAGAGCGACGCGTCATGCGTGTGGTGGATCCAAAGCAACTTGCCTTCGTACTGACCCGAGTAGGGTACACCCATCAAGGGAGAGGCCAGCGGCACGCCATGTTGGGGAAAGACCGGTTGACCGTCCACCCGAAGGAAATCGTTCAGCGCGTCATTCGACAAATGGTAGCGATACATGTAGCAGAACGCGAGAAACGCGTGATTGTCGATGTGCACCAAGTCTCCGGCTTTCGCGCCGCGGAACCGTTCCAGATTGGCTTCGGCCCGTCCGTCGCAAAAGAACATGTTGCCGACGTTTTGCATGCAATAGAGTTGCCGGCCTGCAATATCTCCGGTTTCGATCCTGACGCCTGCGCCCTGACGGTATCCGCCAGACAGCCCGTCAACCTCGATCCCGATCGGCAAATCCCACTCTCCAGTGGATGAGGCGCGCATGACCGCCATCGGCTTGGCATCGGCGAATTCGGGTCCCGAGAATTCCTCACCCATCATGTCTTGTACGGTGATGATGCGCGTGATCCGGGCCTGCGCGTCGATCAGATCATGATCTATCCATTGGCGCTCGTCATGCCCGATGTAGCCGGGCTCGCTCCAGAAATTGTGGAAATATTCGGCATCCTCTTCCAGCAGCATCCCGGCGATCGAGGTCCACAGCCAGATTTGCCCCATCGGCTTAGCAATCATGAATTCGTCGCCGCGCGGATATCCGAGACGGTAGAGATTGGCGAGTTCCTCTCGTTCGTGGACCGACAGCCCATCGAACGGATTGCCGCTGCCGCCGGGTTGCATGGCATCGATAACCCGTTCCAGCTTTTCGCCCCGCAGAAGGCGCTGAACATTGAACATCGCTCCGAAGTGAACCGGCTGCTCGCTGCGGACCCTTGAATTCGTGCCGTGTGGCTCGACGTTTCCGCCGCCCATGAAGGGCAGGGCGCCATCATAGACGCCGCCGCAATATTCGAGACACAGAGGCGACCGGCGTCCACCTCCGCTGCCGCCCCAGACATAGCTGTAATCGGGTTCGCGCCCGTAAATCTGTCGGGCAACATACTTGGAGAAGCGGGCGCTTTCCACGCTGGCGCGATAGCCGTAGAGGCCCGGGTCCACTCCTGCGCGCGGATCGATGTCGTCCCCGATGTGGCCGCTATTCGATTCCACCATATACCCGCCAAGGCCGACCATCATTTCAAGTCCGCCAAGCAGTTCGCCCATCGCGCCCGCGAATGCCTCTTCATGCCCGGCATGCGCACCCTCCAGTGGATGATACATGCGTCCGCCCCATTCTTCCTTGGCGGGAAAATAGAAAGTGAACCTTGTATCGGTATTCTCGAAACCGCCGTGTACGTTGCGATGGGGATAGGGCTTCTCGCGATATTCGTCGCGATCGATGTAAGGCTGTCCGAAGTAACTATCGCGCACTTCGTAGGACTGCGTATCGAGTTTCTGGTCCAAGACTTGATCGGTCAAAGCATCCTCCTGATCATGAGCGCGCCTATGGCTGGTCGCGCCAATGCCCCGCCGGACCGTAGCCGGTTTCGGGTCGGGAGTGTGATGACCGTGCGTTGCACGGGAATAAAGTATGCCTAATCGGCGCAGGCGGTGCGTCTCACGTCAACCTGATGTATTGTGCAGGATCAACGGAGGAGCGGCTGCCTACCGGAACGTCCGGCGAAGATGGCTGATCGGTCATTGCCACTTGGGTTAACCGCCTGCCGCGTTAGCACGGCTTTCGGGCCCGTCCATGAAAAGGCTTGAGCGGAAGAACTCGATGATCTCGTCTCGTGCAGTCACAGTAGGCTGATCGGCCTCATCAATCAGGTGCAAGGTTACAACGCTGTGCGGCGTTTTGAGAGGGGCTTTCGGGTTTGCTGCGCTGTCAGGCAATACGGTGCCGACGAAGCGATCGCCCAGCGCCTTCTCATAGGCTGCGAAGCGTTGTGCCGGGCAGAACGTGTCACCCTCGAAACGATAGGCGCGGACCGTAAAGTCTTCGGTCTCCATGCGTTTCTTCACCTTCGCGAGATCCTCGGGAGATATGTGCAGGCCCGAACCATTGTGCATCGGCATCGAAGGCTGCGACAGCACGGGCGCGACCACCGCCTTTTCCAGCATCATGGACAAGGCGAAATTGCCGGTGAAGCACATGCCGATCGCGCCAACGCCTTTTCCGCCGCATTCACGGTGCGCTTCGGCAGCCAGCGCGCGCAGCCATTTCGTCACCGGGCTTGAGGAGTTCGAGGCAAAAGCATGGAACTCGCGGCTGATACAGGCGCGCGCCACGGTCAGCATGGCCTGACCGGCGCCGGGCATCTCACCGTCGCGTCCGAACAAGGAGGGCATGTACACCGTCAGCCCCGCATCGCGGACCCAGCGGGCGAAACGCGCCACATAGGGTGTGATCCCGGGAATTTCGGACATCACGATTACGGCGGGACCGCTTCCGGCCACATAGACGGTCTTGGTCTTTCCCAGGAGCGTCACTTTGCGCTTTTCGAAATCGTCTAGCGGGTCCCGTATCTCGGGATCGAATTCTCGCATGTTTCCCTCCATTTAGTAGAATCTGCTAATCGGCGGCAGCCAGTTCCGTGCCCTGTTGTCCGATCCGGATGGACCGCGTAGCCAGCAGAAGGTGCAATCCCCCCCAGGCCACGAAGATCATCGCAAAGCCGATGCCCCAGGCGACGCCTCTCGTCCCGCCAACTGCTTCACTTACGGCGCCGATCAGATAGGTGCCGGCGCCCACCCCGATAAGGTTGGCCCCCAATTGCACCAGCGATACGGCTAGGCCGCGCAGGCGCGGTCCCGCCTGGTGGACGATCACGGAATAGACCGGCCCGTTATAGGAAGCGCTGAAGAAGCCACACATCAGCATGGCTGCGATAACCTGCCCGAGATTGTCGAAATATACCGTCCCAAGCCCCGTCAATGCAGTGGCAAAGGGGATCATCGCCCCGAACAGTGCGGTCCGAACAGGATCGAAACCGCCCCTGCGCCGGTTCAGCAGATCCACCGCCCATCCAGCGGCAAGGCCGCCCGCCGAGCCAAGTACCCCATATGATATGGCGATGAGAAGTCCCGCATCGGCAATCGGCATGCCATGCACACGAATGAGAAATGTCGTCAGCCATGTACTCATCCCATAGATGCCGGTGGCGATCAGAATGATTGCGAAGATGCAATGGGCAAGTCCGGGCCGCGCCAGCAATTCGGCGATGCGGGAACGCAGACCGGTCTTCGTCGCAAGTTCGTTGCTGGCCGGATCTTCGCTGGCGTCCATGCCCCCACGCACCGGTTCGCGCACGCCGAACAGCAGGACCGGCGCTAGCAGGATGCCTGGAATACCCGCCGCAATGAATGCCCAGCGCCACCCGAAATTTTGCACGATCGCGCCGCCCGCGACGAAGGCTATCGCCAAGCCTACACCCGAACTGAGATACCAGATGCCGATTGCCGTAGCGCGGCGGTTCTTGTCGAAATAATCGCTGAGAATGGAAATACCGGTCGGCGATCCGGCCGCTTCCGAAATCCCGACCACGGCCCTGCTGGCGAACATCGACCAAAATCCGACCGCAAGACCACAGAACGCGGTCGAGGCGCTCCAGACGGTCAACGCGGCAGCCATGATATTGCGCCGATTGAAGCGATCGACCGCGACGCCGAACGGAATCGCGGCCATCGCAAAGAAAATACCATAAGCAAATCCCGCAAGAACGCCGAGCCGGCCATCGCTCAATCCGAACTCCCGACCCATCGGTTCAAGGATCAGGCCGATGATTGCCCGGTCGATACCGTGGGTGGTCTGAACCGCCGTCAAAATGGCAAGAACGTACCAGCTATATGCGGGGGAAGGGGCCGCCGACCGAGGTGGCTCTCCGGATTTCATTGAAGTTCGCCTGTCGTTCGCTTTCCTTGGGCACTCACTTCGCGGGATCCCTGTGGAAGTATCTTACGCGCAGAATATCCCCGTCGGCATGATAGGTTTCGATGCTGGGCAGAACCGTTTGGCCCGTCTCGCCTGCAATGATGTTATGCACCAAGGCCGCGGCTTCGTTGCCATTGACCAGCAAATGCACGAGTTCGGTTGTGCAGCTTGGGCCGTATGTCTCCCACATCTCCTGGACAGCCGCTTTGCCTTCGATAGGTTCGCTGCCGACATATTCGACCGTGAAGCCGCCAGGACCCAAAGCCTCGAATGCAGCTAATACGCCGCCAAGATTCTTGGCATTCCACTCGCTATAGATCGCGCGTATATGCGGTTCCATCTCTCTATTCATTGGACACTCCACTCCAAACTGCTCAGGCCGGCATTGCGCGCGCCGGTGCATAGCGCGGTCGTATTCTTTATTTTCATTCAGGTTGGATGGCGCCGAGCGGCGATGAACCTTTCTTACGAAAGGCACGTCACTGCATTCGATTCCTCCGAGAACCTGGGCGGGCGTTGCAAAGGCAACCGTACGTCGACACCAAGCGATGCTATTTTCCGAACGTGACCCGCAGTTCGACACCATACGTGCGGGGCGCGCCATAGAACCCGCTGTTAATACCCAGTGCGTTCGATCCGACGTTCGAAGAGGCCAGATATTCCTTGTCGAAGACGTTGCGCATGAAAAATGCCGCATCGATCGAGCTACCGGCAATGCCTTCGACGTCCAGACGGGCGTTTACGAGGTCATAGGCAGGCAGGATCGCGTCAGAGGAGCTTACCTTGCTGGAGTGGTAGTAGTCTGCCCCCAACTTGAACGTTCCGAACGCGTCCGGAACCGGCAGGGTCCAGTCTACACCGGCGGTCACCGTGGTCGTCGGCACAAGGTTGAAGGGCACTTCCGGGGTAGCAAGATAGGCGGCCAGAAATGGCTCGACGGTAAGTGAGCGTGACTTCAGGTCGAGGAATGTGGCTCCGATATCGAAGGAGAGGGACTGGCTGGGCGCGGCCCGAGCCGACAGGTCGATACCTGCCACACGGGTCTTGCCCGCATTGACTAGCAACGTGCCGCCACTGGGGTCGTTAGAAGCATCGCAATCGCCATCGGGCGAAGAGAAGGGGGGATTGCTTCCACCCGGCCCGGTGCCGCATGCGGCGTTGGTATTCAGGCCGGAAATCGGCACCTGTACGTTGTCGTACCATCCGATAAAGGGAGACGCATTCAGTCGGACACGCAGGTCTCCCGCTTCGAAATCGGAACGAACGCCCGCTTCGAGGTCAGTAACTTTTTCCGGCGCAAATGACTGGTAAGGCGTAAGGAGCCCCGCAAGCGTAGGGGTATTGATGCCGCCTGCGCGGTAACCGCGGCGGGTGACTACATAAACAAACAGATCCGGGTCGATCTGCCAATCCAGACCCAGCGTCCACGTCGGTGCCTTGGACGAGGTCTCGTTGATGCTTGAATTGACGATATCGCTCGTTCCTGCACGGCATTCCGCCGGAGAGACTTCCGGTTGGTTCGTGGTGCCGCCGCCGACGCACGCCTCGATGTCGTCCCAAGTGTACCGGAACCCCGCATTGAGACGAAGCCCATCTGTCATGCCATCCAGCGACAGGCCGAGATTGGCGAAGAGCGCCTTGCTCTCTTCTGTATAGAAGCTGTAGTTGAATGGCGCGTCCGTAATTCCTGGCAGGATAAACACGGGAATATAGGTTCCGCTCGGCCCGACCGGCTTGCTTTTTAGATAGAATCCACCAACCAGCCAGTCCAACCGGTCATCGATCAGCTTGCCCTTGAACTGCACCTCGTTGGAGAACTGTTCGACGTCAGACGTTTGTCGGCCCCCGACCACGGTAACGGGAAGTCCGGCCGGAATTGCGCCTGAGCCGTCCGAAATAAGGGTCGGCAGTCCATCGACACTGGAGAAATAGTCGACATCGGTACTGCGGTACCCGAAGATGTTCACGAAACTTACGTCAGGTCCAAATTCGACTTCCGTCCGGTTGGTCACGCCGATCCGCTTTACGCGTTCGAAGGCATCGACATCCGAATTGATAACCCGCGGCCCGCGAGCCTCTTGCAGAGCCAGCTGCTCTTGTGCGGCCGCCAGTGTACCAGTGGCGGTCAGCGCGTTGGGTCCATCCAGTACGTTGTAGAGCACCGACGCGCCGCCGGTGGAACGGTTGCGGTAGTAATCGAAAATCGTAGTGTTGCTGAATCCGTCAAAAGGTTCGAGCAGGAGGGACGCGCGGAATGCGCGCGAGTTTAAATCGTCGGCATCGTCGCCGATGCCGATGTTCTTCGTCCACCCGTCACGCTTCTGGTACTGCCCCGCCACGCGCAACGCGGCGATGTCGGCGACCACCGGAATGTTCAGAGCGCCTTCCAGGATGCGCGAATCGTAGTTACCGTAAGTCGCGGTCACGTAGCCGCCGATGTCGTAATTCGGAGCTGTCGGGTAATAGAGGATCGCGCCGCCGGTAGTATTACGGCCGAACAAGGTGCCCTGAGGGCCCTTCAGCACCTGCACCGACGAGAGGTCGTAAGTCGGGATGCTGGACCCAAGCGTTGGCGCGGGCACCTCGGCGAAATAGCTGATTACCCCCGGCGCGCTGTTCCCCGCGAGCGCCTTTGATTGGCCGCGGATCGAAAAGTTGGTGTTTTCGCGCCCTCCCGAACCGGCAAGAAATATGCCAGGGGTTTTGACCAGCAGATCCTGTGTGTCGCGGATCGTGGCGCTGCGCAGGGTATCGGCATTAAATGCCGTGACTGACACGGGTACCGACTGGATGTCCTCTTCAGTACGGCGAGCGGTAACGACGATCTCATCCCCGTACCCGAATACTTTGGCAGAACTGTCGTCGTCCCTTGCCTGATCGTCCACCGTCGCGTCTTGCGCGAAAGCCCCTTGGGCGGCGATAGTGGTCGAAAGCAGAACGGAAACGACAGTGCGAGTGGATAGGGTCCTGATGCGCATCGATACCTCCCTTTGGCGGTCGCTATCGCCGCCTTGGGCTTGATGTGCACGGGGCGGCTACCATTTTGACCTATCGAGGGGAGGGGTTGTCCGGCGCGATCAATCGGCGCCATCATCGTCGAAATTGTAGACAGTTACGTCGGGAAGGGCGCGGATCCCTGGTACGTCAGGCGCTCTGGAGCTACAGCACCTGTAGCTTCTATTGGAATGTTCTAGCGGGCAGCGTCTCGCGCAGCTTGGGCGTATCGGCGATCCGAAAAAGGAGAGCCAGCACATCGACACCGTGGGGCTTCAATTCGGCCCAGGCATGGGGTTATTCCTGTTTATTGGGCGATGGAATTGCTGTGCGAACGGGAGGCTTGGTCCACATGCAGCACCACCTTGCCGTGAGAACTGTCACTCAGCAGCGCCCAGGCTTCGGCAATGCGTTCGAGTGGGAATGACCGAATTGACACCGAAAGCTTTCCTTCTCGATGCCATGCAATCAAACGGTCGAAAGCGGCGCGGCGCTCGGCGACCGGTCTCTGCCCGGTGCCAATGCCGTGAACCGACTTGCCGACCAGTTCGGCCAGCGAGACGGTGAGGTGCATGCCGGCTCCGACGCCGATGCTCATCATGCGCCCTCCCGCCGCCATCGCGCGCACCGCCGCTTGGGCAGGAGCGCCGAATACGCAGTCGAGAACAATTTCAAATGGACCGGCAACGCTCAGTGCGGCGTCGTCATTTCCGGTTCCTATTTGGACGACCGCGTCGGCGATACCGCGGTCGATCAGGATGGACAGCGCATCGGCGCTACGTCCCGCGCCCACAACTCGCCCTGCACCCAGTTGCCTCGCCACTTGCAATGCGATCTGGCCAAGCGGGCCGGTTGCGCCCAGCACCAGTACGGTTTCCCCGGGCTTCACCTTGGCCTCTTGGAGGGGGATCAGCGCGCCGGTTCCCGATATGGCTAGCGAAATAGCCTGCTCTGCTTGGACATCTTCGGGCAAGGGCCAGATTTCCTCGTCAGCTACTGCAGTCCACTCGCAGGCCGAGCCATAGCCCGCGATCGAGTGCCCGAAATAAACGCGCCGACCGTCCTCAAGTAAGCCGACTCCTTCACCTCCGATAACATAGGGGGGACTGGGCGGATTATAGACGCCCTTCGACCGCATGATGTCGGTCGGCTGTAACCCGGCCGCAAGAACGCGCACAATCGAGGTGCCCGGCTGCGCGGGGGGAGCCGGAAACTCCCTGATTACCGGATCGCCGCCCAATTCTCTGATGATCGCTGCCAGCATCAGCGGGTCTGCGGCAGTCGGACGTTCAGCGCAGCCTCGCCGATGGAAGTCGGCCCGAACAGTCGAAGGCGGCGCCCCTCGATCCGCGCGATCAGTTGGATCAGCGCCATGTCCTGATCAGGTCCGGCTTCCAGAACGCGATGTTCCAGCGCCGCCTCAGCGCTGGGCCAGTCGGCGAAGTCTTCTCCCAACAACTGCGTTACATCGGCAATATCCTGCCTGACGACCTCCGCCCCGTAGGCATCAGCACGCTCCGCCCACTCCACAAGTTCGAGGGCTTGAGCCCTTTGGGACCCCGCGAGCTCATCCGACGGGGTGATCGAGCCGACTGTATCGGCAAGCTTGGCCATCAAGGCAGCATGATCGCCCTTGCGCCGTGGAAGTTCGGGGAGATCCGGCAAGGGAACGTCGGCGAGCTTCGACAGGGCCAACAGGATCGAGCGGCGCAGGGCGAGATCGAACTGTAGGTAGACGGAGTGGGGATCAGCCGGTTCAGGGCTTGCCACCGTGCCGGTGAACTGCATGGTACCTAGCAACGAGAACTGAAGCACATGGAAAAGGATCGCGTCGTGATCCACCGGCTGTCCGCTCGCTTCCTCGTAATATCGCACGAGTTCGGGCAGCGGTGCGCCTAACGGCTCAATGGTATTGCGCATGCCCATTGTGGCAAGGTCGACCATGGGGTCGCCGATCATGCTGAATTCGAAATCGTAGAGCTTGGTCATCTTGCCGTCATCGACAAGAAACTGGCCCGAATCGAACTGGATAAAGCTGGCCTTGTCGCGGTGGCGAGGGACGTTGCGGCGGATCCACTGGATGACGAACTCGAGCAGCGGCTCGGGCCGTGCTTTCGTGCGCCTGTACTGCGGCATATATGCCTCAAGCCCAACCAAAGCGATGGCTTGAGCTTCTTCCGGTCGGTCCATACCGATAGCGACAAATGGCTCAAGGGGCAGAGCGTGCATGGCGGCCACGGCCTGCATGTATTCACGTCCGACGTTGCGTTTCTCATCGTCGGTCAGATCTGACAGGTCCCGTGTGCCCTTGATCGATTCCATGACAATGCACGGCGGATCAGCGACATAAGCATAGACCTGCGGCACGGGGATGCCGTGATCGTAGAGCACTTCGATTATGTCGGCCTCCCGCTTCAGGTCCGGAAAGATCGCGACATTGCCACCCCGGTCTCCGCGGAGGTGGATGGTCTCGGTCGCTCCGTCCTTCTCGACCGCCACAAACCACGCAGGCCGCCAGCGGACCTGCCGCTGGGAGGAAACGATGCGACCGCCGACTGTCTCTTCCACCACCAGGTGAATGCGCGCCAATGCCTCGTCACTGTAGGCCGGATCGCCATTCGTAGAGCTCATGTCGCTGGGTCCTTGGATAAGCTGGCCAATCCGGCAAAATTCGCTGCAGCTTAGCGTTCATGCCGGAGCCTTATCATGGCGAACCTAGGCCGAAAGTTCGTCGGTTCCGGCAAAGTTCTGGCTCACGCCCATCTTCTTCGTCAGATCGGCCATGTCGAGATACTCGCGCCATTTCGCGATCTTGCCAACTTCGTCGAATTCGTAGATCGCGACCATCTGGTGCGGGCACCAATTTCCCATGATATAGGCGGTATCCGAACGTTCTTGCATCACCATACGTTCGTTAGACAAGATGTTGACTTCGTTACATTTGTTATGCGTGGCGACTTTACTTTGCTGCTCGATCTCCTTTCGAAGCGCTTCCTGTCCTTTGATGACCGGTCCGCCCGGCACCCATAATTGCCACTCGGCGTCGTCGGACATCATCGACAGGATCTTATCGATGTCGGGCTTGGTTTCCGCCGTGCCATCGCCCCATGCGGCGTGGAATTCGCGGACATAGTCTTCTTGCTTCTTACCCATGAGGCGATCTCCTGGTTTCAGGCCTTTGCCTGCATCTTGCGCGTAACGCTTATGAAAGGAACGGTGCAGCTCTGGCCGCCGTCCACCGAATAAAGCTGTCCATTGACATATCTCGATTCGTCGGAGGCGAGGAAGAGCGCCATGGCGGCAATATCCTCTGGCTCGCCTATGAAAGGTGTATTGAGCACCTCAATGAAAGCCTCGTCCATTTCTGGCGTGGACCACTTTATCTTGGACGGGGTCTGGGTTGGGCCAGGCAAGATTGCGTTGCTGCGGATCCCTTGCTTGCCATAAGTCGCGGCGATTGCCTGAACGAACCAGTTCAGCGCGGCCTTTGACGATCCGTAGCTATACGCCGTAACGTCTCCGCCAAGCGAACTGCCCGACGACGTCGCGATGATGGATCCGCCGCCCTGTTCCAGCATATAGGGAATGGCGAACTTGCTGGCCATCACCGCACCGATCACGTTCACCCTTAGATTGGCGAGAAATATCTCCGGGTCGAAGGCCAGAAAGTCGGCATCGCGCATCGCCATTTCGGAGTTCACGAACAGGGCGTTGTTGAACAAGACGTCGACCCGCCCAAATTGCGAAACGGTTGTATCGATCATAGTCTTGGCAGCTTCGGTATCACTGATGTCCACCGTCATCGCCATCGCCTGACCGCCGTTGGCAACGATCCTATCGGCAACGCGCCTTGCACTTTCCGCGACGATGTCGGCGACAACGACGGTCGCGCCTTCCGAAGCGAACATCGTGGCGCTGGCATCGCCGATTCCGCTGCCACCGCCGGTCACGATCGCGACCTTACCTTTTAGGCGATCCATCATCCTCTCCGTATGCCGCTCCTGCTTATCGCGGAAAGTGCGTGCCCTTAGATGGTATGCAACCTACCCGATGGCCGGTTGCTGTTGGGGCTGAACGACGATGTTGGTGCAACGGCACGATGTGGTTCGGCTGCGCATACCTATCTTAAGAGAGGTTTTTACCTGGGGCGTGAGGGCACATCGTCGGCCGCTATAGGACGCGTCAATCTTCAGTCGCGCAGGCCCGCAAGATGTCGGCAGGGTTATCGATGACCCGAAGCGGCGGCAACAAAACAAGAATGGTGGAGAAATCGGATGGCTAGCGCTGCAACCCAGGAAATCCCGGCCCATGTACCCGCCAAAAAGGCGATGCGCCTTCCGTTTTTCGCACGTGAGGAAGTCAAGGACTGCCCACAGGAAAAGATGATCCCCGAAATGCACAAGTCTCTGGGGCCAATCACCTATGTCACGAACATTTTCCCCGGCGACAAGCCGGGATGGCTACTTACCGGCTATCAAGACACGATGGCACTGCTGCGCGATCCCGAAAATTTTACCAAGAACGGGATGGGGCAGTGGTCGCAAAGCATCGGTGAAAACTGGCTGGTGGTGCCTACGGAAATTGATCCGCCGAGCCACACCTTTTATCGAAAGGCGCTCAACCCCCAATTCTCGCCGCAGAAGATGGCGGCAATGAAGGACGATCTGCGTCGCCGCGCGCATGACCTTATCGATGTATTTAAGGGCCGCGGGTCCTGCGACTTCGTCAACGAGTTTTCGGAACGCTTCCCGATCTTCATCGTGCTCGATCTTCTGGGTTTGCCGCAGGATCGGATGGCCGAATTCCTCGTCTGGGAAAAGGACATGCTCCACACCAATGACTGGAAAGTGCGCGTCGCCGCGGTAACGCATGTGGTCGATTACCTTCGCGGCGAAATCGCCGACCGCCGTGCCAATCCACGAGACGATTACATCACCCGCATCTTCGATTTCGAGGTCGACGACGGCCGCAAATGGAACGACGAGGAGGTGCTTGGCCACTGCTTCAACCTGTTCCTCGGCGGCCTCGACACGGTTACGACGATGCTTGGCAACATCTTTTGTCATCTCGCACGCCACCCCGATCAGCAGAAGGAACTACGCGAAAATCCGGACAAGATTGTCCTGGCGGTCGAGGAGTTCCTGCGGGTTTATGGTCCGGTTACGGCATTCCGCATTGCGACGCGCGAATTGGAAATACATGGTCAGAAAATTATGCCGGGCGAATATGTATCGGTCTGCACCCCTGTCGCCAATCAGGATCCCGAACAGCACGACAACCCTTCCGAAGTGCGCTTCGACCGTAAGGCTCCTCACATTGCACTTGGCGGAGGCATCCACAAATGCCTCGGCATGCATCTTGCCCGGTTCGAGCTTCAGACGGCGCTTGAGATCTTTCTCGCGGAGATTCCGCAGTTCCGATTCAAGGACGGGTTCG
>JAPYSD010000519.1 GCA_029936705.1 Croceicoccus sp.
GACCTACGCTGGGCGTCGCTTAGAGCGCGTTTGAGCAAAGCACAGGCGTGGCGGCACATCGCGGTCGATAATGGATCGGGAACGGCCCTGGAGCGGTTCCAGACCACGTCAGAATGGTGGATCGCACGCCATTTTGGCATCATGAGATCACGAGCAGCAGCGATCACGCCCGGAGTGATGGGCGCGAGGAGTGTCTTTGACATCGTGTTGCTCTCTCCGGGAGCGGTTAGAGGTCTCTCATGACCGGTTCGATGACGGCCGCACGTGCGCCGCATTCGGAGCAGCGTAGCAGCCGCGCAGCAGCGTCGAGCTGAAGGGATCCGCGCAATGCATGAACCCTTGTCATGAGCTGGACAGGATCGCGTTTGACCGTGTGGCCGCAGTTGGCGCAGCGCACTTTGGCCATGTAGTTTCGGCGCGCCAGCGCATTTAGCGAGTCAGCTTTGATCGATCCCATAGCGTCCCGCTAATGGAACGAAGAGGGAACGCGGATCAAGGCCCTTGCGAAGTCGGGGAGTGGAAAGCTGGCTGGAGTGGCGGCTAGACAGCGTCAGCTTTGCTGAACCGGCCTGATCCGAACGCGGGAGCCCGGGCTGGAAGGAAAGTATTCGACAGCAAAGCCGTAGTCACGAAGATGGCATTCCCGTGCGTAGCGGTTGTACTCGATGAATGACGCTTCCGTAGCAGCGGCCTGACACCGCCAGAGGAGGAAGAAATCGAGTGCAAGCGCGAGGTATGCGACGATATCGGTCGTCATGAAATAGGCCCAGATTGCAACCAGGCAGCCAAGTCCCGACCCGATCAGATAGTGACGTTTCGTCTCGCGCGCTTCTTCGAGCTGAAGTTCCTGCAGGTGCATCTCGTACTGGATCATATCTGACAGATCATGAGCATCTGCAGCGCCGGTAAACTTGGAATGTGAAGGGTGAAACATCGGTAATGCGATCCTTGGATGATCTCGGCCGCCGCTGGGCTGCTTCGTGCGTTCAAGCTTGCCGTCAGATCTGACACAACAGAAGTAGGATGGCGATAGCAATTTATGGATTGGAGAATGCTTTTAGGTTTGAAGCCTGGGGTCGTGCTCGCGCGTTAGGCCCAGTCCGGGTAAAGTTCTGCAAAGCCGAAACTTGGCAGGCGCTCGAAGGCATACGATGCGACCACGCCGTCGGACTGCGCGTGACGCTTGGTAATCTCGAGATCTTCAAAGCCGGCAAAGGGAAGCGTGACGAAATCGCCGATAGTTCCTTTGTCGCGAAGAGCGATCACCTGCGGGAGGTTGCGCAGCTGCATGCTGTTTTCGCTCATTGAGAAATTCTGCGCGATGAGGTTCGCCTCGATCGTCGGCTCGCCATCGAGGTCGAATTCGAGATACAGCTTGAAATGGATAACGTGTTCGTTGCTTGTTCCGGTAAGGATCTGAACTCTTTTGCGGGAATGGTCGTCGCTGGCGCGTGAGTAGGCCATCTTGATGGCTCGAACGAACGAGTACATGTCCCTTTCGGGAATGACCGTGATCAGGGTTCTGGCAAGAGGCGCTACCCGAATTTCATCGAAGTCTGGCTCATGATCGATGTCGTGGCCGAACTCGAATGTGTAGTCTTTCATGCGGACCTCTAGATCTGACGCCCGCGTCACCCTTTCAGGAGGCAGGCTTGATTTCGACGAGGCGAACCGGGTCGCCGTTGTCATGGAAAGTGATTGCGACATGTTGGCCGCGGCGAAGGCCAGACAGCTTCGATATCCACTCCGCGCCATGAGCGATGAATGTGCCGAGGAAGGCGACCTCTTCATCGCCCGTCCAGCCGGTCAGCCGAAAGGTCGCGTAAGGCGCCTGCCCCATGGTCATCCCTCTGCTGACAAGTGTAGGACGCACGCTCGCACCAACAGGTAGATGGCGGCGCGGAACCTCCCTTAGGCCAGATGGAGCGCGATAGGGCGCGAGATCGCCGTATAGCGGACGGGCCTTGTCCCAGCATTGAGCGAAGAACTTGGCCAGAAGGCTGTCGCTGCTCGATAGGATCTCGAGCCCAGCCTGGGCCGGCTTGGCGGAAAAGACGGCTTGCCATGTCAGGTTGGCCGCTCGGATCTCCTCTCCAATCGAACGGATCATCTGATCGCGGTCGCTGGCTGTGAGGTGCTTGAGGATCCGATCGCGTGCCTCGCCGCTGAACGACTGGCGTACACCAGGCTCGAGCGCCTTGGAGAACGGCTCGCCAGTTAATTTCTCAATGAGAGAAATCGCGTTGGAGCGCTCTCCCGCGTGAGGAGAGGACAAGCGACTGGCGACGGCTACGAGCCTGGAATTCATTGCGACCTTGCGAAACGGTTCGGCCACGAGAATTAGAGTTGGCCATGCGCTAGCCTGCTCTTGTCCTCGTGGCCGAGATTGGATGTTGTGAAAGCAGGAGGGGGAAAGCCCTGCCTTCAAAAAACATTGTAGGATGGCGCCGAGGTTAAAGCAAAATGCCATCCGCAATTATTCGCGAATTTTATGCAGCTGCCCGCTGGATGTCGTTGTCGTTGGCAAGGACCCGTTCGGCAGGCGAAGCTTCGGTAAGCAGGGAGCTGCTGGGAAGCGGCCGCGGAATCCAGTCCGAAAGGGCAGCGACACCTTCAGGAGTGAGGTCCGCCGCGAAGCCGTCGGCGGCTTGCTCCGGGGCAAACGCCAGACCCTCTGCATGGATTTCATGCATGGCCTGCAGATCCTTCGACTTAATCTCGGGCACGCAAAGCGACGGCTGAGCGGCGGCGGTAAGGATAGCGAGCGCGGCGGTGCTGAGCTGATCGAGGTCGTATAGCAT
>JAPYSD010000028.1 GCA_029936705.1 Croceicoccus sp.
GCTGCGCATAGCGCAACGAGCCATAGGCCGAGGTGCGCTCCGCGAAATCCAGCCGCCCGCGCGCGCCAACCGCCCACTGGTCGGAATTCTCGCTGGTGGTATCGAAATAGCGGCGCAGCAGCGCATCGGCTTCCAGCCGGATCTGATGCCGGTCGAGGTCGGGCTGAACGGCCACGCTGGGACGCGCCACGAACACCGTGTCCGCCACCTCGAACGTGTCGGTGTTGTAGATGTTGGTGTCATGCTCGATGTCGAAGTCGATGCGCGGATATACGACGACGCCGTTCACGCGCACGCCTTCGGTCTCGGGGCGCAGCAACAGGCTTTCGGGCGTGTCGACGCCCAGGGGCTGCGCCTGCGCCGCGGAATGCACGATCATCGCGGCGGCAAAGCCGACCGTTACCCGGGCCGCGGACCCGGTCATCAGGTTCATGCCCGAGGCGCCCAGGCGCAGGCCGCGTGAAAGCCCGCGCGAAATCTCACGGGCCACCCGGCCCTCGCTCTTCTTAAGAATGATACTTGACCCCCAAAAGTCGTAACTCTTTTGTTTTTCCCTGCCCGCTCCGGAGAACGGGACATCCCGAGCCAAAACGGCCCCGCCATACGCGGCCATGGCTTCATAGCCATTAACCGTGAATTTCGCGTTGCGTGCCTTGGTGAAGAAGTGATTGCCGCGCGTGACAGCCTGCGCGGGTTGCCGCGTCAACCGGGCGCTCATCGCCATTCCCCCAGCGCGCGATAGGCAGAGAGCGGAGCGCGGCCAGACCCAAGCCCGGCGGCAGCGGCGAAGAGCAGCGCCTCACCGCAGATGCAGGGATCGGATGGCTTCCCGGCCTGCGCAAACGCGCGCTTTTCCGCCCTTCTGACGCAGGCCCTGCGCACATCGGCAGGCAGCGAGCGGGCAAGCGCGACCAAGATGTCGTCGTCCTGGCGGAGCGCTGCGGCACCGTCACCGCGTGCGCGGCGCGCGGTACGCGCGTCGGCGGTCCGGGCAGTAGCCCGCTCCGCGCGCACGGTAAGTGCAGCGGCGCTTGCTGGCCCGGAACGCTGCAGCGCGGTCCGTTCAGGATTGAAGGTCAGGCAATCGAACAAATCGGAATCCACATGGCATCAATTTACAGGTCATGATCGCCTGCCTCGCACTTTTCGGCAAACGCGCATCCGACTTACCCCTGCCTATCCGGTGGGGGAGCGGACAAGGCAAAAGGGGTTGTCCCCTATTGGTAATGGTTGAAAAGGCTCGGGAACCCTACTGTTCAGTCATACGGACTTCTGTATGAAGATTCGTAATGATGTGTTTCGACGGGAGAATAAAGATGTCCACGCCTGCCGAGCTTCGCTGCAATAATGTCCCGGGCCGCCGGTCGATGCGCGCCGCCCTTGTTTCGGGCGCCATCGCGGTCGCCGCGCTGGGCCTGTCGGGCTGCGCCAGCACCGATTACCCGGTCAGCAGCGTGGCCGACGCCAATACCTCGGTCAGCTCGGGCTATGCGGTCGCTGCCGGTGACAATCTCAAGGTCACCGTTTTCGACGAGCCTTCGCTTACCGGCGAATTCCTGATCGACAGCGCGGGCAACCTGGCCATGCCGCTGATCGAGAAGGTGCAGGTCGGCGGGAAGAACCCGAACGAGGTGGCCGGGCTGATCAGTTCGCAACTGCGGGCTGGCGGATACGTTCTCGACCCCAAGGTCTCGGTCGAAGTCCTCGCCTATCGCCCCGTATATGTTCTGGGCGAAGTCTCGCAGCCGGGTGAATATCCTTATTCGCCAGACCTGACTTTCTTTCAGGCTATTGCAAAAGCCGGAGGTTTTACACCGCGCGCAAACAAAACAATGGTTGTTTTGCAGCGTTCGGCCTGGTCGACGCCGCGTACGATTAAGCTTACGGATGAGCCACTTATGATCGCTCCGGGCGACACGGTGATCATCGGAGAATCGTTCCTCTGAGTGTGCCAAACCGGGACATTAAGATTCGGTATACCTTTTGAAATTGCGTTTTGCGCCGGATTCCCATTTTGTTGCGACTGCGAACGGATGATTCGACCTCTCCTGGGGGGGATTGGGGTCGAGGGATGTCATCCTGAATGCGTAGTAACGCCGCCTGGCGGCAACAGACGTGGGGGTTCCATAATGTCCGATCTTGTTTCTCTTATCTGCCGCAACCCGCTTCAACGCGAAGGGCTTGCGCGGATCCTGTCCGCTTCCGATTTCGAAGTGCTGTCGTCGGCTGCCGACGTCCGTGACGTCGACTGGGCGCAGACCGACGGCAATGCGCTGGCGGTCATCGATACCGACCTGACCACCGACGCGGTGGGCGCGGTCCAGTCGATCCTTGCGCAGAACCCGACGCTCAAGTGCGTTCTGCTCGTCGACATGCTCGACATGCGGGTGATGCTGGACGCATTCCGCGCCGGTGCCCATGCCTATCTGGTGAAGGACATGGATTACGTTCCGCTCGTCACCACGCTGAAGCTGGCGGCGCAGGGGCAGAAGATCGTTCCGCCGAACATCATCGACGCGCTCGAGGGCCAGGCGCTCAGCTTCTCCGACCCTGCGGGTGCGGAAAAGGCGCTGGATTCGGCCAATCTCTCGCAGCGCGAAACCGATGTGCTGTGCTGCCTGATGGCCGGTCATTCGAACAAGGTGATCGCCCGTTCGCTGGATGTGAGCGAGGCGACCGTCAAGGTTCACGTCAAGGCGATCCTGCGCAAGCTGAAGGTCGGCAACCGGACGCAGGCCGCGATCTGGGCCACCAACAAGAGCGTCGGCACCCATTCGCCGATGGGGGCGCAGCTGCTCGCCATGTAAGGCTTGCATCGTCGCGTAATCGGAAGGGCGGCGCGGTCGGGGGGATCGCGCCGCCCTTTTCCGTTGCGCCGTTCAGCCGCTTTCTGTGTCCTATTTGACCGCAAGCCGGCTGCGATCGCGCATCATGTGGCGCAGTGCGGCGTCATCCTCGGGCAGGCACTGGTCGTCCGACGGCCGCTTGATCGAGCGGCAATCCCATAGCGCGCGGTCCAGCCCCGAATTGCCGTCGCGCGTATAAAGGAAGGCGGGCCGACCCTCGGGCGTGCGTCCCGCGGGATAGCCGATGACCTGGCAATCCGCCTGCCCTTCGCACCGGTCGAGCGCCGCCATGGCCCAGCGGCCCGAGGGCTGCTTCATGTCGAGGCCCATCACGATCCGCTGATCGTCCTGTCCCTTGATCGCCTGGCCCGCCGAACCCTGCGGCAGCGTGGCGATCATCCCGGCAAAGCTCTGGTCATCTGCGGACAGCGCATCGCCCGTGGCCGATGCGTCGTCGTGGTTGCCCAGCCATGCCAGCTTGGCGATGCGCGGTTCCTCGCGCTGGCCCTGGTCGCGGAATACGCGGCGGCTGCCGAAGCCGCCCGGCCAGCGATAGAAGATATGCGGACCCACGCGGGCGATCTTCTGGAGGTTGGGGCTCCAGTACGGCACGACATATTCGGCGTGGTAATGGGTCGCGGTGCCGACGGCCTTGTCGATGCCGCCGTCCAGCGCTTCTTCCGCGACCTTCTTTGCCGCCAGCCACTGCGCAGCGCTGGGGCGGCGGCGCAAGGCTCCGTCGCAGGTAAAGGTGAACTGGCAGCCGGTCTTGCGCTCGGCGCCTTCGAAAACGACCTCGCACACGGTCTTGGGATAGGCCGGATGGCGCACGCGGTTCAGCACGACCTGCGCGACCGCCCGCTGACCCTCACGGTCCGATCCCGCCTCGTAGAACGCGGCGGCGGCGAGGCAATCGGCGGCACGGGTGCGGTCGTCCGCACTGGCGTTGAAGCGAAAGGCGGCGGGCATTTCCGGCTTGCCGTCGAACGGCCGCTCGCCGTTGATGAGGGCGGCGCTTTCCTCGTCGATTTCCATCACGTCGAGCGCCGCGGTCTGCTCCGCCGCGACCTCGACCGGCGGCAGTTTGTCCGTGCCGGGCGCGGCCCTGGCCACGGAAACGCCATCGGATGGCGCAGTTTCGAACGCGCCCAGCCCCCATGCCGCCAGCGATGCGCCTGCCAGCAGCAGCGGCAGGCCCAGCCCGACCATCCGCATCCTGTTCGAGAAGATCCCCTGCCCCGATGCCGGGGTTTCGCCCGCGGCAGTCCCGGTATCGCCATGTCCGTCATTGGGCCCGTCACTGGCCGCATCACTGGCCCCGTCGGCGGGCGGCAGGGCTGCGGGGAGTTCGGGACTCGAAGGGCGATCCACTGCCATGCGTGGGACCTTGCTCCTTCCCCCGCCAACCCGAAAGGTCGAATGCGGACTACCCATGCGGAATAAGGGGCAGTAACGCTCTTGTTTAAATTCACAGCAAAAGGCGCTAGACTGCTGCCGGGCCGCTTGAAAGTCGAACCTGTTGAAAGCAAACGGCTCTCACCATGCACGTCACCTGCGATCATTGTGCCAGCGATTACAGCGTGCCCAGCCATCTGCTGGGCGGCGAGGGTCGGCCATTGCGATGCGGCCAGTGCGGATCGCGCTGGTGGCAGCAGGGCGAAGGCACGACCATGCTGACCAAGGCGGGTAGCCGCACGCTGGTCGTGTCGTCGGGCGGCCGCTACCGCGAGGAGGGGCACCGCTTCACCTCGTTCTTCGATGGCATATCGAACCGTTTTACCGCGCAGCCCGACGATGCCACCGCACTGTCATCGCAGCGTTTCCAGCGCCTGCGCGAAACGCGCGGACAGCGCCGCCACCGCGAGACGAACGCCATCGTCGAGGCGGAGTTCAAGGAGATCCGCGACTTTGGCCGACTGCGCGACACGATGCGCATCTGGCTGCCGCGTGTCGTGGTCATCGGCCTGTTCGTCGCCGCCCTGCTGGTGCTGGTTTTCGCGTCCTGAAGCGCGCCCGGCTGCATAGTGCCTTGAACTAAGGCCACTTTGACGCCAGTTTTCCATGCATGATGTCCCGCAGTTCGCGGGCGCGATGCAAAGGCGATCAGCCCATGATCCAGACCCGTTTCCGCCGCCCGGCGCTTGCCGCCGCCCTGCTGGCCTCGGCCATGCTGGCAGGCTGCGCCCCGTCGATGCAGCCGATCGAGGTGACGCGCTTTCATGCGCCCGCAATCGCGGACACCGCCCAATACGGCACCATCGCGGTGCAGGCCGAGCCCGGCAGCGAGGGATCGCTGGCCCTCGCCCCCTACGAGCAGGCGGTCCGCGCCGAACTGGCGCAGATCGGCTTCGCCTCTGCCGCCGCGGGTAGCGCGGCACGCGTCGCCGAGGTGCGCGTATCGCGCAGCACCTGGCAGCCGGGCCGCGACGGCAGCCCCGTCAGCGTGGGCGTCGGCGGATCGACCGGCGGCTATGGCTCCGGCGTGGGCGTCGGGCTGGGCATCGACCTGTCGGGCCCTCCGGCCGAGCAGGTCAGCACGCAGCTTGCCGTCGTCATCCGCGACCGGGCCAGCGGCGAATCCGTGTGGGAAGGCCGCGCCGAGCAGGTCGTCGATGCCGATAGCGCGCTGGCGCAGCCCGCCGCGTCCGCCCAGGCGCTGGCCGATGCGCTGTTCGTGGACTTTCCGGGCGAAAACGGCGAAAGCTTCAGCGTAAAGCCGAACTGACCGCTTCTTCGTTCCAGGATCATTCCCGTGCAGCCAATCGCCGTCCACGCCGCCTTTGACAGCGGCAATATCGAAGTCCGCCGCATTGCCGGTACCGGGGCATGGCTGCAGCTGCGGCCCGATCCGGGCAATGCGTTCAAGCAATGGTTCCATTTCGCGGTCACCGGCGCGGCGGGGCGCGAGCTGACGTTGAAGATCACCGACCTCAACGCCTCGGCCTATCCGGCGGGGTGGCCGGGCTATAACGCCTGCGTGACCGAGGACCGGCTGCGCTGGGACCGCGCGGCCAGCAGCTTCGACGCGAACGAGGACGGCGGCACGCTGACGATCCGCTTCACGCCGCGCGGCGAACTGGCATGGTTCGCCTATTTCGCGCCCTTCTCGCTGGAGCGGCACATGGAGCTGGTCGCGCGCAGCGCCGCGGCAGACGGTTTCGGCCACCGCGTGCTGGGCTGGTCGCTCGACGGGCGGCCCATCGACTGCCTGGAAGTCGGCGAGGGCGACAGCCACGTCTGGCTGTTCGCGCGCCAGCATCCGGGCGAGAGCATGGCCGAATGGTGGATGGAAGGCGCGCTGGCCAAGCTGACCGATCACAGCGACCCGGTGGCGCGGTCGCTGCGCAGGAAGGCGCGGTTCCACATCGTGCCCAATTGCAATCCCGACGGATCGATCCGCGGGCATTTGCGCACCAATGCGGCGGGCACCAATCTCAACCGCGAATGGGACACCCCCACGGCCGAGAAATCGCCCGAGGTGCTGGCGATCCGCGACGCGATGGACGAGACCGGCGTGCATTTCGCGATGGATGTCCACGGGGACGAGGCGATCCCCCACGTGTTCCTGGCAGGGTTCGAAGGCATGGCCGGGCTGAAGCCTCACCAGAAGCCGGGCTTCGACCGCTACAGCGAGCTGCTGGCCGCGCAGACCCCCGATTTCCAGACGCGCCACGGCTATCCGGTGACACCGTCGGGCCGGGGCAATCCGGCGATGGCGACCAACCAGCTGGCCGCGCGCTTCGGCTGCGTGTCGATGACGCTGGAAATGCCGTTCAAGGATCACGATGACCTGCCCGACCCCGTCCAGGGGTGGAGCGCGGAACGATCGATGCAGCTGGGGCGCAGCTGCCTCGACGCGCTGCACCTGTGGTTCGCGCAGAGTTAACCGGCGTTTACCTTTTGGTAGGGTTTCGCGGCGCATGATCGCGCCATGGCTCAACGAATCGCTCGCGCTGCCGTTTACCGGCCCACCGCCGACATGTCGGTCGCCCTTGCCGCCGCCGCGCGCTTCGCGATCGTGGCAGGCAGCGCCGCCGCGCTGATCCTGGCCGGGCCTTTCCTGCCCTTCTGATCCGTCCCGCGATGGCGGTTTCACGCGGCGCTCTTTGCGAGCGGGCCGCGTTCGGCTAGGCGCTTTGGCGATGACCGATAGCGCCACCCCTTCGCCGCTGGAGCTTGCCAGCCGCCTGATCGCCTGCCCCAGCGTCACGCCCGCGCGTGGCGCGGTGTTCGACGCTCTTGAAGCCATGCTGCGTCCGTTGGGCTTCAACGTGCTGCGCACCATCGACGGCGACGCGCCGAACGGCCCGGTCGAGAACCTGCTGGCGGTGCGTCCCGGCCCCGAGGGCACGCGCCATTTCGCCTTTGCCGGGCATCTCGACGTTGTGCCCGCGGGCGATGGCTGGGCTAGCGATCCGTTCGAACCGGTGGTGCTGGGCGGGCTGCTTCACGGCCGCGGCGCGGTCGACATGAAGAGCCAGGTCGCCGCCATGGTCGCCGCCGCCGCGCGCATTCCGGCAGAAGCGGGCACGATCAGCTTCATCATCACCGGGGACGAGGAAGGCCCCGCGCGCTTCGGCACGCTGGCGCTGATGGAGCACATGGCCGCACGCGACGTGGTGCCCGACCTGTGCCTGGTGGGCGAACCGACCAGCGTGAACCGGCTGGGCGACATGATGAAGATCGGCCGGCGCGGCAGCGTGAACATCTGGCTGGAGGTGCATGGGAACGAGGGCCACGTCGCCTATCCGCACCTGGCCGACAACCCGATCCCGCGCCTGGTCGCCATGCTGGCCGAGTTGGACGCGCTGGAACTGGACCGGGGGACGGACTGGTTCCAGCCCTCGAACCTGGAGATTACCGACCTGGAAGTCGGCAATCCCGCGACCAATGTCATTCCCGCCGCGGCGCGGGCGCGGTTGTCGATCCGGTTCAACGATCTGCACACCGGCGCCGCGCTGGCCGCCCGTGTCACCGAGATTGCCGAACGGCATGGCGGCACCGCACAGCCCGTCATCAGCGGCGAGCCCTTCCTGACCGAGCCGGGCGCGTTCAGCGCGCTGCTGGCCGAAGCGATCCGCGCCGAGACCGGGGTGGAGCCCGAATTGTCGACCAGCGGCGGGACGTCGGATGCGCGCTTTCTGAAAAACGTCTGCCCGGTGATCGAATTCGGCCCTTGCAACGCGACGATGCACAAGCGGGACGAGGCGATCGCAATCGACGACCTGGACGTGCTGGTCCGCATCTACGAACGCGCGGCGCGCGCGGCGCTGGCGCTCTAGCCCTCGCCCAGCGACTCCAGATAGATGCGCACCGCTTCCTGCACGTGGCGGAAGCGGTCGCCGCCAAGCTGCTTGCCGCCGTACCAGCGGGTCACGACGATCAGGTGATCGCGCAGTCCCTCGCGCTCGAGCATGCGCAGGATGACCATGCCCGCGCCGCTTTCACCGTCGTCGTTCTTGATCGGCCCGTCGCCGCAGACCAGCCCCCAGCTGTTGTGCGTCGCCTTGGCAAACCGCTTGTTGCGCTTCAGCTCGGCCAGCAGCTGCGCCGCTTCCTCTGCCGAGCGGCACGGCGCGCCCGAAACCGCGTATTTCGAACCCCGGTCCGAGATGATCTTGTCGATGATCCGCATGGCCGCATGCCCCTACGCGCGCAAGCAGCTATGCGCAAACCGGCGCGCCCCCTTGCGGCCCGCCCGGCATACGGGCACAGGTTTCGGTTGAAACGGCCTGAACACGCCTGAACATGAGGGATCACACCGCAGCCATGCTTTCCACCTGGTTTCGAATTCCGCTGTGGCAGCGTGTCATCGGTGCGCTGATCCTGGGCATCATCACCGGGCTGGTCTGGGGACCGGGCGCGGAAAGCATCAAGATCATCGGCGACGTGTTCATCGCCTCGATCAAGATGCTGGTCGTGCCGCTGATCTTCTTCAGCCTGGTATCTGGCGTGGCGGCGATCGGCGACCTGCGCAAGCTGGGTGCGGTCGGCGGGCGGGCGCTGATCCTGTTCATCGTCACCGGCCAGATCGCGGTCTGGATGGGCCTGGCGATGGGCACGTTCTTCAAGCCCGGCGAGGGGCTGGACCAGTCGCGGATCGAGATGGGCTCGGTGCCCGAGGCCGCGACGCAGAGCTGGCGCGAGATGGTGCTGTCGATCGTTCCGCAAAGCCCGGTGCAGGTGATGGCGGATGTCAACGTGCTGCCGCTGATCGTGTTCGCGCTGCTGATCGGCATCGGCATATTGATGGCGGGCGAGGAAGGCCATCCCCTGCCCCGCATCTTCGACGCCGGATCGGTCGTGATGCAGAAGGTCACGATGATCGTGATGGAGCTGACCCCGTTCGGCGTTTTCGCGCTGATGGCATGGGTCGCGGGCAGTTTCGGCGTGGACGCGCTGCTGTCGCTCGCCAAGCTGGTGGGGCTGAACTACCTGGGCTGCCTGCTGATCATCTTCGGCATCTATTCGCTGATGATCAAGTTTCTGGCCAAGCTGCCGGTGCGCGATTTCTTCCGCGGCATCGTCGATGCGATGGCGGTGTCCTATTCGACCGCCAGCTCGAACGCGACGCTGCCCGTCACGCTGCGCTGTGCCGAACGGAACCTGGGCGTGTCCAACTCGGTCGCCAGCTTCGTGATCGCGCTGGGCGCGACGATCAACATGAACGGCACCGCGATGTACCTGGGGCTTGCCACGCTGTTCGGTGCGCAGATCTTTGGCGTCGACCTGTCGTGGGCCGATTATTTCATGATCTCGATCACCGCCACGCTGGGCGCGGTGGGCGCCGCGGGCATCCCGGGCGCGGGTCTGATCATGATGACGCTGGTGTTCTCCAGCGTGGGCGTGCCGCTGGAAACCATCGCCTTTGTCGCCGGCGTCGACCGGATCATGGACATGATGCGCACCACGACTAACGTGTCGGGCGACGCTGCGGTCGCGACCACCGTCGCGGTGATGACGGGCGAAATCGACCGCGCCGAGATGATCAGCGCGGACGACGTTTAGGGCAGCAGGTAAGGATCGCGTACGGTGATGCACGAACTGCTGATGATCGCACTGGTGATGGCGGTGATGGCGGTGCCGGTGCTGCTGGCCGCTGAACTGCGCCACGTGCTTGTCAGCTACTTCCTCAACCGCTCGATACAAAAGGCGCTGGAGACCGCACCCGAACATGTCGAGAGCCTGATCGCCCGGCTCGCGAGCCCGCCGCCATCGGCGGTTTCGCCGACCGGACTGGGCGCCTCGATCATGGGCGGGGCGTTCCTGATCAGCCTGCTGTTTGCCGATGCGGGCATCGATTCGACCGATCTGGCAATCGGGATCGGCGTAACCCTTTTCGGGAGCGCCTTGCTGGTCACGCGCTGGATCGCCGCGAGGAACGCCGCACGACCTTAATAAGCCAAACGGGCGAACGCAGGACTAACGCCAGAAGCGGGCAAGACCGCGCTTGCGCTTCTTCCTGGGCTTGCTGTCGTTCTGGTAGGAGCGGGACGAGATGCGGTCGGGTCCGTGCTTCGCCAGCAGGTCCGCCTGCCGCTCCGACGAGAAATAGAGTGGTGAAACGCGGATCGGGGGCAGCGGTTCGTTGCGCGCCTGCTGCGCCGCGCTCGTCACGCGCGCCACCGCTTGCGGCGCGGTTGGCAGCGGGTCGACCACGCGGCGCCGTGCCCATTGCGGATCGACGACCGGCGGTTCGGCGGGGTCGATCATGGCCATACAGCGGATCAGGTTCGACCCGTAGAAATAGTGGATCCCGCTATCATCATGTGCACCGAAATCGCCGATGATCGCGGTGGGCACGCCTGCGTTCACGGCCTCGATCGCGACGGTTGAACTGATCGTCAGGCATAGCGAGGCGCGCGCCAGCAGAGCCGATGCAGGCTCGTGACTGATCGTCAGATTGCGCGGCATCCCGCCGCTGCCCGCGGCAAGATCGCTGATCAGCGGCTCGATGTGAACGCGCGCCTTGTGCAGCGTGAAATCCTCCACTCGGTGGCGCGGCTTGACGATGACTTGCCGGTCCGGATGCCGTCTCGCCAGGTCGATCAGCCCGCTGGCCAAAAAGGTGCGATCCTCGATGGCGCGGGGTATGACGGTCTGTTCGAAGAAGACGACCGGACCGTCCGCTGCGCCGCTCCTTTCGATACGGGACAGCAGGTGCGGAATGCCGAACACGCTGGCGTTGTCGGCGGACACGCCGAAGGATGCGCACATCTCGCGATAGGAAGCGAGGTCTTCGTCGCTGTTCAGCCATAGCACGTCTGCCGGGGAGCGAGAGGACAGGCCATCGAAGGGGTAGCGCAGCACGATGCCCGGATAGAACGAGACGACCAGCGGGCGGTCATCGCCCAGTTCGGCAAGCCGCAGGAAGAAATTGCGCGAGCTGGCTCCTTCCAGCGCCAGCAGGACGACGTCGTAGCGTTCGAGCAAGCCGTCGGCTAACAGCGTATCCATCTGGTGCGGATGGATCGGAAAGGGCAGCGCCTCGGCCCGGACCTGGCTTTCGCTGATCTGGTCCTGCCTGGTAGAGAGCAGCGCGAATTCCACCTCGGCTCCGCCGTCGGCGAAGATGCGCGCTATCTTGCCTGCGGCGCGCAGGAAACTGTCGTAACCGGCCACGCCCAATACCCGCAAGGGGCCCTGCCGAGGAGGGGCTTTCATGATGGCTTTCCGGAAGTGGGGCCGACAGCCCCCGCGGGGCCGGCGTTGGATACGGACCGCGAAACGCAAATCGCCAGCGGTGGACCCGCTGGCGATCGCGTTTCTGCGAAATCCCCGCACAAGGCGGGGACCGGTCGGTCAGCTGGCCAGGCGGACAACCTGGTCGCCGTGCTTTTCCTGCGACCACTTCAGCTTGTCGCGCTGGACCTGCTCGATCGGCAGGATCTCGTCCGACTTGTAGGTCAGCGACTGGTCGACGTGGCGAAGGTCGCGGCACAGGCGGCGCAGGCCATCGGGCTCGAGGCTGGCGGCGTGGTCGGTGCCCTTCCAGGTGCGGTCCAGCGTGAAGTGACGCTCGACATAGCCGAAGGTGCCCTGGCCATAGCGATGCTCGCCCGTGCGGCCGACGGCCAGCGCGGCGACGTCTGCCGCGATGCCGAGGTGGTGGCCCGAGAAACCGATGAACTTCACGCGGTCGCCGAACTTTTCCTGAAGACGGTTGATCTCGAGCAGGGCGAGATCCTCGAACGGCACGGGATAGCCCGAGGTGCAGGCATAGACCACGAGGTCCTTGGACCGGCCCATCTCGGCATAGAAATCGACCAGCTTCTCGATCTCGGAGTGGTCTGTCATGCCGGTCGAGACGTGAATCTCGCCGCCATAGTTTTCACACAGGTAGCGCTGCAGCTCGTAATGCTGGTTGGTCGCCGACGGGATCTTGATCAGCGGCGGGTTGAGCGCGGCAATCTCGCGAGCCGAGGTCAGATCCCAGACCGAGGTCGAATATTCGATGCCGTTACGCTCGCACTCTTCCTTCAGCTCGGCGTGCTGGTCGACCGAGAATTCCAGGAATTCGCGGTGCGCGCCATAGGTGTCGCCATAGCTGTTGGCGGGATTCGGGTGCGGCGTGCTGTATTCGGTGGGGGTCAGAAGCTCGCGGTTGTTCCGCTTCTGGAACTTGGCGACATGGGCCTTGCAGACATGCGCCGCGACCTGGATCAGCTCCTTGGCGATCGCCATATCGCCCTTGTGATTGCAGCCGATCTCGGCGATGACTTTGACTTCATTCATGATATTGACCCATTGTTTCCCAAGAAAAGACAATTGTTTGCTGCGGCTGGCCGCTGCATCCAGTCAGATGCTCCCATAGCGGCTTGCGTCCGTTTTGCATGGCAAAATCGATATACCGAGTGAATCGACTCGTTTAACACCCATTTCGCGCCGCGCAGCGGCCATGTCCACTGCATGGTAAACGGCTTTGCACCATAAATATTAATCAAACCTTGAATGCAAAGCGATTGCGCAGCCAGGGAATGTGGCGCGCCGGCCCCGACACTATGCGCAGTCGCCGCGCGATCCGGCGGTTTTCCGGTTTCAGGCGCCGGGCATCGAGCAGCGCGTCGCGGGCGGCGGCATAGTCCCCGTTCCTGAAACGCGCTTCCGCCTCCATGCGGCGGGCGGTCGTGGACGTGGGATTGGCGTGGGCGGCGGCTGCAAAGGCGTGTGCCGCCTGGGCATACAGGCGCTCTTGAAAGGCCTGCTTGCCGTTCGCCATCTCGATCTTGAACGCGGTCGAGGCTTCGCGCATCACGCCGAAGGCATCCTGCGAGGCGGCCGCGTAGAATTGCGGCGCGAACTGGCCGGCCGTGAACCGCTGCCGCGCGATCGCGCCCACCAGGTGGCTGCGCGTGTCCTGCAGGAAACCCAGGTCGGCCAGCCATTCGGGATTGCATTGGACCGGTTCGGCGGCGTCCAGATCGGTGATCGAATGCAGGTTCCGCATGATGCCGCTCGCCACGAAGACATGGGTGCCCAGCTGGTTGCGAATGCCGAAGTCACCGATGACGAAGCTGTCGATCCCTGCCCGCAGCGCCGCGAACAGCGCGGTGGAGGAGATCGTCGCGAAGAGGCGCGCCCGGCGATAGAGATCCTCGATCGGCTCGTAGGATATCTCCATGTTATCGGGCAGCGGGCCGTTCGAGAGGATGAGCGGTTCGATGTGATGCCTGACCTTGTGAAAGGTCGTTTCGTGCAGATTGATGCGCGGCTTCACCACGATGTCCCACCGCGGGTTCTCCTCGGCCAGGCGCCTCAACTCCTGCGCCAGATAGGCGCGTTCGTTGTAGCTGGAAGGGACGATCACCTGTTCTGCGAAGAGCAGCATGGGCCGAGCGGTAGGCTCGCGTTCTACGGGCGGCACGTCGTGGCCGATCCCCGTGATGACGAAGCAATCGTCGTCACGGCCCAGGAAGGCCACCGCCGCCCTCCGATCACGCTCGCCGTTGAGCGCGATGAAGTCGTAGCCGAGGCGCCAGGCCAGACCTTCCTCGAACTTCTCGTAAACGAGGCCGTTGTAACCCGTGAAGATGGCAGGCCGTGCCTCGCCCTCTCCCCAGGTCGCGCATGCTTCCTCGAGCGCGCGGCGGAACGCGGCCAGCTTGGAACCGGTCGCGAATATGCCAAGCGCCCCCGCTTCCCGCACGGCCGGGTGATGGGGAAGCTCGTCGAGCGCCACGGTTATGCGATCGTAACCGGCGATACGCGCCAGCGCGGTTTCGGGCAGGCCGTCGGGATCGACGGTTGCAAAGACGACGTGCCAACCCGCCGAGGCGAAGCCGGTGGCGTGCGACATCGCTCCGAAAACCTGGCTGTCGCTATCGGCGAACAGGATGCACACCGGCCGGTCGGAAGAGGCCGTGTCATCGGGGAATGCCATTACCGGCCTGCGCCGGACATAACGGTGAACATCGCGCCATCTGGCCAAACTCGCCCGCGAACTCAACAATTTTGATCGGCAGGCGCCCACTAAGTTCGGGCAGGGCATTGATTGCGCCGATCAAATTGGCAAAGGGCGTTGCATGTCATCAAAAGCCCTCGAGGAAACGGATAGCCGGATGAACGATACCCTGGTCGCACTTGTCGGAAACGGACCGTCCGCCACGAGCGGGAAAAAGGTGCTGGATTCCTATGGCGAGGACTATCTGACGGCGCGGATGAACTTCTTCTTCCTGGAAGACCGGCCCGTTTACGGAAACCATGTCGACTGGTTCTTCTGGGCGGTCGATCGCCATGAACTTCACGACGGGCTGCGCGACATCGTTCGAAGCGGCAGGTACACGATCGACCAGTTCATGTCCGGAGAGCGGGCAGAGAAGCTGCACTACACGACCGGACCGGTCGAGGACGATCCGTTCTTCGACCCGGATCGCCTGCGCTACCACTGGCAGATCATCGCCACCAACCCCACGCTGGCGCGCGCGATGATGAGCCGGCCGCTGCCGACCTGCGGGCTGCAGGCGCTCGCGACGCTCGCCATCCTGGGATATCGGCGTTTCGTGATGATCGGGATGGATTTCTATCAGTCCACCGATCAGCGCTATGCCTACAGGATCCCGCCCGAGCTGGCCGCGCAGCTTGGCGACAAGCACACGGCCCCGGGCTACGAAGCCGGTGCCCACGGACTGGAGGAGGATCTCCAGTTCCTGCGCACCATCCTGGCCGAATTTCCGGATCTGGAACTCGATTATCATGGCGCCTGCGGCAAGGTTCCCGAACTGATCGCGCAGGCCCGCGCGGATCACGCCGCCTGGGCGGACGCGAGGTCGGCGACCCTCGATGCAGAGGATGACGCCGGGATCTCGCCTCCGCGCGAGGAAGCCGCGGATATCGCCGGGCAGATCCAGGCGCTGCGCTCGGAACTGTTCGAGGCGCGGATCGAGGCGCGCACCGCACGGCGCGAGGCCGAGCAGGCGCGGCGCGAGATGATGAGCCGGGCGGACGTCGCCGAACGCAAGGCGGTATCGGCCCTTGCGCAGTCGAACAGCCTGCGCAGCGTGGTGGATGTCCTGGCCAGCGACGGGATGCCGCACAGCAATGTCATCTGGGCGGTGCACGAGATGTCGTCGATGGCGGGCGTGTATCGGCCGCTGCAGGCCTATGCGGAATATTGCGCGCAATACACCGACCTGCGGCCCCGAATCGTCGATCTTAGCCGCATGCGGGAATCCGAAATGCGCGCCAAGGCGGAATTCGCCGGGGCCGCGCCGCACGTCCTGGTGATCAACTCGGTGGCCTGTTTCCACCAGCCCGCGATCGAGCGGATGATCGAGCAGGCCGACCGTATCGCGATCTATCTGCACGAGACGGCCTGGACGCTGGGCCGCTATGCCGAGATCCAGCCCGAGGGCTATGCGCTGTTCCGCAAGGTGGTGGGCGACGCGGTGGTGATGTGCGTTTCGCCGGACCAGGCGCAGCACATTCGCGACGTCTATCATCCCGCCAGTGTCGAAGTGGTATGGAACACGGTCGACACGATGCTGCCGGCGCTTCAGCGCAGGGCCAATGCAGTCGCGGTCGATGCGCTGCCGGACACCAAGGGAGACCGCAGGCTTCGCATCGGGATGATCGGCTCCTACCAGGCGCGCAAGGGTGTCGAGCTGTTCACCGATACGGCGCGGCTGTTCCGGCAGGCCAACGACAAGGTCGGCTTCGAATGGATCGGCAAGCGTCACGAGGGCGTGATCGACATACAGGCGATCAAGTTCTGGGGCGCGAAGCCGCCCTCCGTCGCGCAATCGATGTTGCGGGAGTTCGACCTGGTTTTCATCCCCTCGCGCGACGATCCCCAGCCGCTTATCGCTTTGGAAGCTGCCGCGCGTGGCAAGAAGATCGTGG
>JAPYSD010000520.1 GCA_029936705.1 Croceicoccus sp.
GCAATCCCGCCTCGACATGGGCGACCGGGATCTGCCGATGAAAGGCCGCCATCGCGCCCGCCATCGCGGTCGCGGTATCGCCCTGCACGACGACCACGCGGGGGCGCTGCCTGTCCAGAGCTGCGCCAATACTGGTCGTCAACCCTGCCACAAGCGTGCCGATATCGGGCGCAACCGGGCGCATCAGCTGCTCGTTCGGGACGATTCCGGCGGCGCGGAGCACGCTCTGCCCCAGATCCTCGTGCTGCCCGCTATGGCACAGCCGCGCCGGCAGGCTGCCCGCATCGGCCAGCGCGTGCATGACGGGGACCAGCTTGATGATCTCCGGACGCGTTCCGGCAACGACGAGCACTGACAAGGATTGCGACCCTCTTGATGTGGCGACGCCGGGACCGGGTGCCGCTAAATCCTTGTTTCAATAAAGTTTTGAAGATTCAACCCGCGCTCGGTTTTTATCCGGCAAGCGCTTGCAGGTGGTTGCGGCCATTCTCGACATAATGGTCCACGCCCTCGGCCATGTCGGCAAGCGCTTCATCGGGCAGGTTGCGCAGGTACTTGGCCGGACGGCCCACCCACAATTCGCGCGGACCGATCCGCTTGTTCTCGGTCACCATGGCGCCTGCCCCGACCATGCCCTGTTCGCCGATCACCACCCCGTTCATCACGATCGCGCCCAGCCCGACAAAGCCCGCGCGTTCGATGGTGCAGCCGTGGATCATTACCATGTGACCGATCAACACGTCCTCGCCGATGATGGTTGGCCAGCCCTTGGGCTGCCCCGGCTTGGGACCGTCGCAATGGACGACGCTGCCGTCCTGGACATTGGTCCGCGCGCCGATGCGGATGGCGTTGACGTCCGCGCGGATGACGCAATTGTACCAGATGCTGACGTCGGGCCCGATCTCCACATCGCCGATGATCCGGCAGCCCGGCGCGATAAAGGCGGTCGGGTGGATGCGCGGCGTCTTGCCGTTGATCGTCAGGATCGTGACGTCGGGTCGGTTCATGGCTCGTCCTCCCATTGCTGGCGCGTGATGGACCAGACCGCGATATTCTCGGCCCAGGCGGCATCGCCTTGCGCCTTGAAGTCGAGGTCCTCGCGCCGTTCCATGCCCAGCCGCAGCATCAGGCCCCAGCTGGCGGTATTCTCAAGTACGGTCAGCGCGACCATGTGCGGCGCACCGAAACGTTCGAAGCCGGCGCGCATCGCTGCCGCAGCCGCCTCTTTCGCATAGCCGCGGCCCCAGGCATCCTGCCTGAAGCGCCAGCCTATTTCCATGTCGCCCAGCGGCCCCGGCGGCAGGTTCGCGCGCTTCAGCCCGCAAAAGCCCAGTATCTCCCCCGCCAGATGGCCGCCGTCTTGCTTGCGCTCGACGATCCAGAAGGTGAAGCCGAAGTCGCGGCGATAGGCGTCAAGCCGCTGGAGCATTCCGGTCGCACGGTCCTCGTCCAGCACGCCGCCCAGCCAGCGCATGACATCCGCGGTATTGGTATGGCGCAGGAACGGGGCATGGTCCTCGTCGGTCCAGTCGCGCAGGATCAGCCGCTCGGTCTCCAGCCGGAACGGGACGGCATGGCCGCTCATCCCAGCAGCCGGGCCGCCAGCGGGGCGTGATAGGTCAGAACGCCGCTGGCCCCGGCGCGCTTGAACGCGGTCAGCGTCTCCAGCACCAGCGCGTCGCGGTCGCCCGCGCCTGCCGCGGCGGCGGCCTCGATCATCGCGTATTCGCCGCTGACCTGGTAGGCGAAGACCGGAACCTGGAAGCTCTCCTTCACCCGGCGCACGATGTCGAGATAGGGGAGCCCCGGCTTCACCATCACGCTGTCCGCCCCCTCGTCCAGGTCCAGCCTTACCTCGCGCAGGGCTTCCTCGGCATTGGCGGGATCCATCTGGTAGGTCTTCTTGTCGCCCTTGAGCAGGCCGCCCGACCCCACCGCGTCGCGGAACGGACCATAGAACGCGCTGGCATATTTCGCGGCATAGGCCATCAGCTGGACATTGGCATGGCCGGTTTCCTCCAGCCCTTCGCGAATGGCGGCGATGCGGCCATCCATCATGTCGGACGGGGCGACGATGTCGGCCCCCGCGTTGGCCTGGTTAAGCGCCTGCTGCACCAGCGCATCGACCGTGGCGTCGTTCACGACATAGCCCGCCTCGTCCAGCAGGCCGTCCTGTCCGTGGCTGGTATAGGGATCGAGCGCAACGTCGGTCAGCACGCCGATATCCTCGCCGCACGCGTCCTTGATGGCGCGGATCGCGCGGCACATCAGGTTATCGGGATTATGCGCCTCGCTGCCGTCCTCGTCGCGAAGGTCCTTCGGCGTGTTCGGAAACAGCGCAAGGCATGGAATGCCCAGCGCCACCGCTTCCCGGGCGCGCTTTGCGATGACGTCGACCGATCCGCGCGATACGCCGGGCAGCGATCCGATATCCTCGGTCACGCCCTTCCCTTCCGTGACGAACACCGGCCAGATCAGGTCGGCCGGGGTCAGGATCGTCTCGCGGTGAAGCGCGCGGCTCCACGCGCTGGCGCGGGTGCGGCGAAGGCGGAGATTCGGATAGCTGCTCATGGCCAATGCCTCTGCCCGATGCGGGGGATGTTGGAAAGGGGCGCCCGGTCCGCCCCGCCCTTCGGTGCGCGCTTGCGGGGCGCAGGTCAGCCCGGCGCGTTCGACAGCCGGTCGGCCTCGCGCTGCGGTTCGGCAGGCAGCGCGCTTGCGGGGACCAACGGCTCCAGCGCCGCGCCCGGCTTCACCTTCTTCAGCTCCACCAGCTGGCCGCGGAAC
>JAPYSD010000521.1 GCA_029936705.1 Croceicoccus sp.
CGCCATGGCACTGCAGATTGAAATTTTCACCGGCCGAGATGCTGCTTGTCGCAAGAGCAATGAGCATAAGCGATTTCATGATGTCCTCCCCTGGATAGTCTGGTGCCTTGAAGCCGACTTGCCCTCAATGAATCAACCCCTACAAGGGGTTAAGCGGCGACTGCAGCGTCTTCGATCGACCGCCGCGCGAAGCGGGCCATGGCCTCGCGCACTCCCTCAAGGGTGATGAAACCCCGCGGACGAAAGCCGTATTCGCTTTTGTACACGTTGTGATAGCTCTCGTAGATGTCCGGATCCGCGACGCTGGCGTGGACGTGGGGATTGATCGCGAGAACGGCATCACGCTTGGCATCGTAGCGCGCGATGATGGCCGCAACGGCGGGCGCCTTGTTCGGCTCGACGTGCCCATCGGCGCGCGCGGTATCGATGGCGTCGTACATAGGCGACAGCAGCTCTTCCATCTCACGGCGAAGCTGTTCCTGCTCCTCGGTGGCCGAAGTGCAGATGAGCGGCTGCAGGTTCTCATGGACGTATCCAACGAAGCGAGCGATGCCTTCGTCGTCCATGTAGACGGTCTGGGCATAGGCGCTGTCGATGGAGACCCGGGCACGCGCGGCGTCGGATAGGACGGGGTGGCCAGCGGTATAGGCTGCCCAGCAAATGGCATTGCGCGCGGCGCGGGCCTTGGCCGAGCTCAGGCCTGCCTTACGGAGGTCAGCGAAGACGCGCTTGCGGAAGGTCGTGGTGTCGGTGCGCATGATCTCTTTTCCTCCTCGAATGCCAATTCGATCGCCCTTGCCATTCACCCCGTGAAAATCACTTCGGATGCAGGGCATTCCGACGCACTGGGCTGGCCTTGCCAAGGCCTGACCCCTCCCCGGCGCATTTCGGCGAAGTCCGCAAATCGATCGGTCAAACGCAAATGGCGAGCAAAGCTGGAAGCTGGCGCCATTCTATTGCGTTACCGGCTCTTCGATGAGGCCTCATTAGGGTCGCGCTACAGGTGCAAGGCTCGTGAAAAATCAAATACCGACAATTTCCAGCTATCTGGCGTTGTAGACCTTGTCGGCGAAGCCATTGCCCGGATTGATGATGGCCTCATTCACCCATGTGGTACGGCCATCTGACAGGCGCCTCACATGACCGCGGCGCAGGTGGGTTCGGGGCGACGCATGGCTATGACCAGTGTCATCTCCCCTGGCAGCCCCGACCTGGCTTCCCGAAACCGTCAGATAATGGAACGAGAAAAGAGGCGGTTTCTTCGCCCTTTTGCGTTCCTTCTGCTGAAAGATCGATGGCTCATCACGCTCGGTCTTCACATTCTGGCACGACAATGCCGTAACGAGATCCTGGATCCAGTTAGCCTCATTAGCGACATCGTGGTGCACGCCCTGCAGTGCAGTATTGCCGCGAATGCCGTAATTCAGCTGGTAGCTCTTCGGCAGTAGGACCACGGGCACGTAGGGGATGCCCTTGCGCGCGTTCTTCGTGTCGACGCCATGCTTCGTCAGCATTGCCATCATATCGTCCTCGTAGGCGCTGCGTCCTCTTTTTCGGATGATGAGGTCCGGGTCGTAGCTCTGGAATACGCCAGCCGGAACAATCCTCCAACGCTTGGCGGCATCGAGATAGTAGATCGAGATAATAATTCGTCCGACAGGCTCCTGCACGCGCTCCATTCCGGCATATTTGAGCGCACTTGGTGCCTTCCTCAGTATCTCGTGATCGGCAGTGATTTCACCCAGGAACGTGGCGTCCGCTTCGAAGGCAAGGCTGATCCTTCGCGTTGAGGCATGTACCGAGACTTTGGATAGCTTACTTTGATGTTCGGAGTCCAAGCTGGGCATCATTGTTGGGGAATCGCGCGTCCAACGGGTCTCGATCGCGGTGAGAGGATACGGGAGCCGACCTGGCGGTAGATTGTCGGGCATCTGGCCCCAGGAATGAATGAGCTCGCCGTTCTCGGGAAGAACGAACTTTTCTGCCAGTGCAAGTAGCTGGCAGACCTTCACCACCTGCGGAAAGTCAGGGCTTCCTTGCTCATGTTTGCGCAGGCTCTGGATTGCCTGGGTGCAGAAATTCAGTCTTTGCATGCGATCTCCGCTCGTCTGTATCGTACTGTTTTGGGATTACTTCCCGGCGCGCGTCTATGGCGTGCGGGGCAGAACCCCGGTCAGCTGCCGCGCATGATAATTCGTATAGCCAGGGATATTGTAGGATGAACTGAGGAGCAGCCCCAAAGGTTACTCCTGATCGGAAAGACGCGTGAGCAAAATTGGCCGCAAATCCCTTCGTTCAGACTGCGCGGATGATCTTGGGTATCTTGCCCGTGCTTGCGGCAGGAACGAACTGAACGAGGACATCGCTCTTGTTGTCATTGGCGGCTAAGAGGTCGTCGACCCACTCTTGGCCGAACGCGATGAACGATCCGACATACGTCACGGGACTTCCGTGCAGGTCACCCTTAAGGCTGAAGACAGCATAGGGCGCGCCGCCGCGAGATTTTCCGCTGCGCTCGACTGTTGGGATGACCGCCGCGAAAACCGGCAGGTCGTCGCCGTAAATCCGTCGTGGTTGCTGCTTTTTCGGCGGGGCTGCCCTCCGCTCCTGCCGCAGGGTGTCGACCGCTTGACCAAAGAGGCCTTCGAAAATCGCATTAAAGTCGTTGTTAATGGTGGAACTGGATGCAGGAGATGCTGCGCTTAAAAGCTGCGCCCAAGTGACGCCGGCGCCTTTGATCTCGAGGCCAATGGCGAGGAGCGTGCTGTCGCCTGCATAGCTGC
>JAPYSD010000522.1 GCA_029936705.1 Croceicoccus sp.
CGCATGGGCTGCACGCATCGCGCATCGACGGGTCGCCAATGCGCTACAACCGCGAGGACGTCTCGCTCCCCGACCTGCTGATCTGCCGCAAGGAGCATGCCGACCGGGTGCTCAAGCTGGTCGCCGAACTGGACTGACCGTAAACCGGGCTGACCGGCCGGCGCTAACCCGATGCCCGGCGCGGCATCGGGGCAAGGCCGCGGATCAACCGATCGCCGGCTGTCCGTTCGCGGCGGTCACGCCGCCGTCCACCGGCAGGATCACGCCGGTCACCATGCGCGCGTCGTCGCTGGCCAGGAAGGCGACGACCCCGGCGATATCCTCGGGCTGGGCAGGCGGGTCCAGCGGCATGCGTTCGGCGAACTTGGCCAACTTCTCCTTGTCCTCCATGATGCCGCCGCCCATCTTGGTGTCGGTCAGCGAAGGCGCGACCGCGTTCACGCGGATGCCCCGCTTGCCAAGGTCCAGCGCGAGCGCGCGGGTCATGTTCGTCACCGCGCCTTTCGACGTATTGTAAGCCAGCATCCCCCAATCGCCGCCCATGCCCGATACCGAACTGGTGTTGACGATGCAGCCCCCGGTCTTTTCCAGATGCGGGATCGCGGCGCGGCTACAATAGAACATGCCGTCGACATTGGTGCGCAGCACCGTGTCCCAATCCTCGTCGCTATGCTCTTCGGGGCCCTTCATCACTGCCACGCCGGCGTTGTTGTGCAGCACGTCGATCCGGCCCGTGCGTTCCGCGACCATGTCGATCGCGGCTTTGACATTGGCGGGGTTGCGGACATCGACCTTGACCGCAAAGCACTTGTCGCCCGGCATGTCGGCCAGCGCTTTGTCGACCGAATCCGAATGGCCCAGCAGCGCGACGGCCGCGCCTTCCTCAGCAAATCGGCGGGCGGTCGCCTTGCCGATACCCGATCCCGCGCCGGTCACGATTACTGTCTTGTCCTGGAAGCGTTCCATGCGATTACCTGTCATTTCTGCGTTAAGATCGGCCGCAACCAGGCGGCCCGTTCACGCGGTACTGACGGATCAATGTCGCATTTGTTCCATGCCTGCCGGTGGCAGGGGTTGGGCAAACTCCTCGGCTTGTCAGGCCCTGTCGATCAGCCGCGAAACGGTATCGATCGCATAGCCATATCCCGCGATCCCGCAGCCCGCGATCACGGCAGAGGCGATGCCGGACACATAGCTGTGATGGCGAAAACTCTCCCGCGCATGGACGTTCGAGATATGCACTTCGGCAATCGGGCCGTCGAAAGCGCTGAGCGCGTCGCGGATCGCTATGGAGGTGTGGGTATAGGCAGCCGGGTTGATCACGATGCCGTCCGCCTTGCCGCGCGCTTCCTGGATCCAGGTGACAAGGTCGCCTTCCGAATTCGACTGCATGAACCGCATCGCATGGCCCAGCTGGCGGCAGTGATCGGCGCAGAGCGTTTCGACGTCGTCCAACGTATCGTGGCCGTAGATCTCGGGCTCACGCGTGCCCAGCATGTTCAAATTGGGTCCGTTGAATATGCAGATAAGCCCCATGGCCCGCCCCATTGCTTTGCCGCGCCCCGGCGGCGCGTCCACGGCTTAGGTGCCCGCGCGAACGCAGGCAAGCTGGCTGTCAGGAATTCTGGACAAGCATGGCGCGCAGCGAATCTTCCAGCATGCCGGCAGAGCACGGCTTGGCGCAGACCGCCGCTTCGGGATAGCGCTGCTTGAGGAATTCGGGCTTTGCATGTCCGGAATGAAAGATGATCGGGATCTTCATCTCGGCCAGCTGGTCGGCCAGCGGCATCACGTCGCCATCGGTAAGCTGGACATCGAGGATCGCTGCCTGGGGCCGGAGAGCGCCGAGTGCGGTCATCGCCCGGGCAACGCTGGGATAGGGGCCATCGACCTCGAAACCGCATTCCTCGAGCCGATCGCACAGATCGAACGCTATGATCATTTCGTCTTCAACAAGAAGAATCACTGGTCGCTTTCTACATTCCACGCGTGACACGGGCCCAACCGCAGTCATTCCTTGTCGCCCACCTTTCGCGCGGACCTTGATGTGTGATCCGTCGAATCAAAGCCCGTCTGCCGGAGGTCCCTGGCGTACCGGCTGATCAGAAACGCCGTTCCTACCAGCCGGTTCCGACAAACTTCAACTAAAACGAATGTTAAAGACCCGCGGCAGCTGCGGGCAAGAGCGCCCTGTCGACCAGGAGCTGGCTGTGCAAAACTTGCGGAAGCTGCTCTGCGCCCTGGCCCGGGGCATACCACAGATAGAGCGGAACACCCGCCGCGCCCTGGCTTTCCAGGAAGCGGGTGATGGCCGGATCGCGCCGCGTCCAGTCGCCGACAAGCACGGTCACGCCCGCCTGTTCGAACGCGTCGATCACGGGATCGCGGGCGATGGCGACATTCTCGTTCACCTTGCAGGTCACGCACCAGTCGGCGGTGAAATAAAGGAAGACCGGCCCCTCGGCACGGGCCCTGGCCAGTGCTTCCTCGCTGAAGGGTAGGGAGCCCGGGATCGCGACTTCGCCCCCCGGTGCGGCAGAGGGAGAGACCAGTACGCTGGCAGCCGCCGAACCCGCCACGGCGACGAGGCAGGCGGCCAGCGCGGGAGCAAGCGCGGACAATCCGCGCCGCTGCCTGCGCCGCGCAAGCCAGCAGATCGCCAGTACGATCGCGACCATCATCGCTCCGCCCACAAGTAGTCCGCTGCCGCCCAGTCGCCAGCACAGCCACCAGAAGCTTCTGTGTTGCTACAACCGAGGAAAA
>JAPYSD010000523.1 GCA_029936705.1 Croceicoccus sp.
CATTCAAGCAGGCGGTCATTCCCCTGCTGGATGAGGTGGATCCGACCGCGGCTGCTCTTGGCGCGGTGAACTGCGTGACATTCCGCGATGGGCGAATGGTGGGCAGCAACACCGACTGGATCGGCTTCCAGTTCCTCCTCGACCAGTCGTTGCCGGACAAGCCGCGCGACATCGTGGGCCAGATCGGCGCCGGCGGGGCCGGATCGGCAACGGCCTTCGCGCTGCTCCAGTCCGGAACTCGCGAACTGCGCATCCACGATTCCTCTCCCGCCCGGATCGAGGCGCTGACCAGCCGCCTCCGCCGCTCTTTCCCCGAAGCCCGCATCACCGCCTGCGCGTCGCCGTCCGAGGCGGTCCATGGCGCCTGCGGCGTCGTCCAGTCCACGCCCGTCGGCATGGCACGCCATCCCGGCATGCCCTTCGATCCCGAACTGCTCGCCGCAGGTCAATGGCTTGCCGACGTCATATATTTCCCGCGCAAGACCGAGCTGCTGAAGGCCGCACATCGCCGGGGCCTGGCGACGGCCGACGGCGCGGCGATGGTCGTGGGTCAGGCTGCCGAGGCCTTTCGCCAGTTTACCGGACTTGAACCCGATCGCGACCGGATGCTCGCCGCACTGGGGTCCGCCGAAGGCAATGCATGGGAGGGTGTAGCGTGAAGACCTCGATTGCCTCCGTCTGCCTGAGCGGCCCGCTTGCCGACAAGCTGCAGTCTGCGGCGAGTGCCGGTTTCGGCGGTGTCGAGATTTTCGAGAACGACCTGATCGGCGCACCGCAGGACGCCCGCGCGATCGCGCAGATGATGCGTGACCTCGGCCTGGAATGCACGATGTTCCAGCCGTTTCGCGATCTGGAAGGCATGCCCGAACCGCAGCGCACCGCCGCCTTCGCGCGCATGGCGCGCAAGTTCGAGATCATGGACGCGCTTGGCACCGACCTCGTGCTGCTGTGCTCGAACTGTTCGCCGAACGCCCTGCCCGAACGCCAGCGCATGCTGGACGACCTGCATGAGCTTGGCGAACTGGCGGCCCGGCATGGTAAGCGCATCGGTTACGAGGCACTGGCCTGGGGCCGCTACGTCAATGACCACCGGGATGCTTGGTCGCTGGTGCGTGACGTGGATCACCCCGCGATCGGGCTGGTACTGGACTCGTTCCACTCGCTCGCCCGCGACATTCCCAGCAGCAGCATCGGCGATATCCGGGCGGACAAGCTGTTCTTCGTGCAGCTTGCCGATGCCCCGCGCCTGTCGATGGACCCGCTCAGCTGGAGCCGCCATTTCCGCGTGCTGCCGGGACAGGGCGACTGGCCGGTGGCCGAATACGTCGCCGCCATCCAGCGCACCGGTTACGACGGGTGGTTCAGCCTGGAAATCTTCAACTACCAGTTCCGCGCCGGCGCAGCCGGGCAACTGGCGGTCGACGGTCTGCGTTCGCTGCACTACCTTGAAGACGAGGTGGCACGCACGCTGGGCCGCACCCCGACGCTGCCCGACAGGGTCGCCGTGGCCAGCACCGAGTTCATCGAATTTGCCGCCAGTCACGACGAGGCGGAGGAGTTCGCTCGATATTTCCGGGCGCTAGGCTTCACGCCGGTCGCCGGGCACCGGAACAAGCAGGTGACGCGCTGGAAGCAGGACGAAATCAATTTCGTGCTCAATTCCGAACCCGATGGCTATGCCCATAGCCACGACATCGTCCACGGCGGGTCGGTTTGTGCAATCGGCCTTGGCGTAACCGATCAAAAGGCGGCGCTCGCCCGCGCACAGGCGCTCGGCGTCGCGCGTTTCGCGCAGCCCGTAGCTCCGGACGAATGGGACATTCCCTGCCTGCGCGGGATGGGTGGCAGCCTGCTCTACCTTGTCGATGCCGAACGGCGCGATGCGATGTGGGCAGAGGAATTTCCCGACCTGCAGGAACAGGAAAGCCCTTCCCCGCTGCTCACGCGCATCGATCACGTTGCCCAGACGATGCAGCAGGGCGAGTTTCTCAGCTGGTTGCTGTTCTATGTCTCGCTGTTCGACATGGATACGACCGCGCAGCTCGAAATCGCTGACCCCATGGGCCTGATCTACAGCCAGGCCGTGCAGAATGCGGATCGCAGCGTGCGCTTCACGCTCAATGGATCGCTGGCGCACCAATCGCTGACCTCGCGCTTCGTTCGCAATTATTTCGGTGCAGGCGTGCAGCATATTGCGCTTGCGACCGACGATATCTTCCGGGCGGCGCAGGCTGCGGCCGATGCCGGCCTGCCGATGCTCGCCATCGGACCCAACTATTACGCCGATATCGAAGCGCGTTTCGGGCTGGACCACGATCTGTTGGAGCGGCTGCGCACGGGCAACATCCTCTACGATCGCGACGAACAGGGCGAATATTTCCAATTCTACAGCCGCGCAGTGGCCAAGCGCGTGTTCTTCGAGGTCGTCCAGCGCCGCAATTACGACGCGTTCGGCGCAGCAAATGCCGCAACGCGGCTGAGCGCCCAGGCCAGCCACCGCGATCCGGAATGGCTGTGAGCCATGTCCGGAAGGGGGAGATCACCAGAATGACCAGAGCCGCACCTGCCGCGAGCAGCACAGACACCGCAGCCACGGTTTCAAATACCTAGGACAACTTACCAACACATATCAAAACGATGGTGGGAGAATGAGGATGGATGAAATGCGCAAGAAAATGCAGTCGAACCTTGGCGCCCTGCTGGGCACCGGCTCGCTGATCGCTCTTTGCCTGCCGGTCGCGGCATTGGCGCAGGATGCCGGC
>JAPYSD010000524.1 GCA_029936705.1 Croceicoccus sp.
GCCGCTGATCCCGCCGCTTTCGGCGCGCTATGCGCTGACGGCCAAGACGCGGCAGCTGGAAGGGCGGGTCGATGTCGGCCTCTACGACGACCAGGACCGCATCGCCGCCTACGAGACGAAGACCGACGGGTTCACCATGGTCGATGCCTCGCTGGCGTGGAAGCCGTGGCGCGGCAACCGCAACCTGACCGTGATCGGGCAGGTCGACAACATCTTCGATGTCGAAGGGCGCCGCCATTCCAGCGTGACCAAGGACTTCGTGCCGATGGCGGGTCGCAATTTCCGCCTGAGCGTGCGCGTCAGCCTGTAAGGGCCCGCCGCGATCCGCCTTTGACAGCCGCGCCGCCGCACGGCAGCCTTCGTCCATGTGCAATCTCTATCGCATGACGAAGGCCGCCGACGAGGTGGCGCGGCTGTTCGGCGTCGACGCCCCCGCCGGCAGCAATGCGGGCGAGGAGGTCTTTCCCGGCTATCCGGGCCTTGTCCTCGACGCCGCGGGGATGCGCGGCATGACCTGGGGCTTTCCGCTGGCGCTGAAGGGCAAGTCGGGCCGGATGCTGAAGCCCAAGCCGGTCAACAATGCGCGCAGCGACAGGCTGGACAGTTTCATGTGGCGCTTCAGCTTCATCGAGCGGCGCTGCCTGATCCCGATGACCGCCTTTGCCGAGGCGGAGGGACCGAGGGGCGCGAAGACGCGCAGCTGGTACAGCCTGCCCGATCAGCCGGTCTTCACCGCGGCGGGCATCTGGCGGCAGAGCGACGAATGGGGCGCGGTCTATTCCATGGTGATGACCGATGCGGCACCGATCTTCGATGGCACGCACGACCGCTCGCCTGTCCTGCTTGATCCCGATCAGCGCGCGCAATGGATGCAGGGCTCGCCGGAGGAGGCGCTGGCGCTGTGCGAGCCCTATGCCGGACCGATGCAGGTGGACCGCACCGCCGAGCCATGGGTCCAGCGCGCAGCCACCGCCTGAACAGCGGTCAGAACAGCGCCAGCTGCCCGTCGAGCGAGGGCGGGCGGAACCCGCCGCAATCCAGCGCGGGCTTCTGCTGCGGGATCGCGCTGCGCTTCATCGCCAGCCGGAAGCGCGCCTGCACCATCTCGGCCCACGCGCCTTTGGGCCGGAAGCGTTCATGGAAGCGATGCTCGTTGTCCCGCCCGCCGCGCATTTCCTGTACCAAAGCCATCACCTTGGACGCGCGGTCCGGGTAATGCACGTCCAGCCATTCGCGGAACAGCGGCGCGACCTCGTGCGGCAGGCGCATCATGATCCAGCCTGCGCTGTTCACTCGCGCCTCGGCCAGCCGCGCGACCGTGCGTTCGATGAACTCGTCAGTGATCGCGGGGATCACGGGTGAGATCATGCCATGCGTCGGCACGCCTGCATCGGCCAGCCGGGCCAGCGCCGCCAGCCGCTTTTCGGGCGAGGGCGCGCGCGGCTCCAGTGTCTGCGACAACCGCGCATCCAGACTGGTCACCGATATGCCGACCGCGACCAGCCGGTGCCGCGCCATCTCCTCCAGCAGGTCGAGATCGTGGAGCAGCCGGTCCGACTTGGTGGTGATGGTGACGGGGTGGCGTACTTCCAGGCATAGCTCCAGCACCTGCCGCGTGATCCGGTAGCGCCCCTCGATCGGCTGGTAGGGATCGGTGTTCGTCCCCATCGCGATGGGCCTGGGCGCATAGCCGGGTTTCGCCAGCGTCTTGCGCAGCAGTTCGGCGGCACCGGGCTTGGCGAACAGCTTCGTTTCGAAATCCAGACCCGGCGACAAATCGTGATAGGCATGGGTCGGCCGCGCAAAGCAGTAGATGCAGCCATGCTCGCACCCGCGATAGGCATTGATCGAACGATCAAAGCCGATGTCGGGCGAGGTATTGAACGTCAGGATGGAGCGCGGGTATTCCTCCGTCACGGTGGTCCGCCGCCTGCCTGCTGCGCCGTCGATGGTCTCCACCTCGTCCAGCCAGTCGCCGTCCGCCAGCCGCTCGGCCAGGCCGAAGCGCTGCGGTACCGCATTGCTGGGCGCGCCGCGGCCGCGTTCGACCTCGTGATGCGCGGATTGGGAGCGACTCGGCATGGCGCGCATTTTATGAGGCGGTTTAGAACAAAACAAGAACTTATGGACTTGTTCACGGGGCCCGGTTATCGCCCCGACCCATGCAAACCCATGGGCCCTATCCGTACCAGGTGAACGAGGACCTGGTGGTCGAGGCGATGCGCCGCCACATGCTCCGCCGGCTGACCACGGGGCTGGTGGGCAGGCTGTTCATCGCCGTGCTGGTGCTGCTGGCGCTGCTGGTCGTGCTGGACCTTGTCGCCTATGGCCGGTTGTCGGGCACCGCGATCGCCTTCGTCATCGGCGTTCCGGCGGTTCTTGCGATCAACCATTTGTGGCTGGTGCCCAATCTCGGCCGCCGCCAGCACCGGCAGAGCGCGGCGCTGCGCCTGCCGTCGAGCATCGCGTGGGACGGCGCAACCGTGCATTTCACCTCGGAACGGGGCGAGGCGCATGTGCCCTTCGCCGATCTCCACGGCTGGGACGAAACGCCCGGCACGGTGCTGCTCTACCAAACCGAGATGTTCTTCAACCTGGTGCCCCGGGCCGCGCTGGACGGCGAAGACGCCGCATTGATCGCGGCGCTGCAGGCGGCGGGGGTGAAGCGCAACTAGCGCGCGGGCGGGCCTAGCGCTCTTTCAGCCGCGGCATCAGTTCGACGAAATTGCAGGGCCGGTTCCGGCTGTCGAGTTGTTC
>JAPYSD010000525.1 GCA_029936705.1 Croceicoccus sp.
GCTCCTGCAGGTTGTGTTCCATGCCCGCATGGCCGAGGAAATGGACGCCTTCGACTTCGCCGACGTCGCGTCCGGCATCGCCGACAAGATGGAGCGGCGTCATCCCCACATCTTCGCCACGAACCAGGCGAAGGATGCCGAAGCCGTCCGGACGAACTGGGAAAAGCTTAAAGCGCAGGAACGTGCTAGCAAGGCGCAGACCGGTGCGCTCGACGGCGTCGCCCTGGCGCTGCCGGCATTGCTTCGCGCCGAAAAGCTGCAGAAGCGCGCGGCGCGTGTCGGTTTCGACTGGCCGGACGAAATCGGCGCCGCCGACAAGCTGCACGAGGAGATCGAGGAATTCGCCGATGCGTCGACGCAGGCGGACAAGATCGAGGAAGGCGGTGACCTTCTGTTTGCGGCCGTCAACTGGCTGCGCAAGAACGGCGTCGCCGCCGAGGAGGCCCTTGCCGCCGCCAATCGCAAGTTCGAGCGCCGCTTCGCCGCTATGGAAGCCATGGCCGAGGCCGCGGGTCAGCGTTTCGACGAACTCGACCTGCAGGCGCAGGACGGCCTTTGGAACAGGGTCAAGGACCGGGAAAAGGCGCGAAAACCCTAGCTGTCTTCGATCGCCACGAAGCGGCCCAGCTCGCGGTCCTCGATCCGCACTGTCAGCCTGATTTGCGGTTCCTCACCCTCGGCCTCGTCCGCCACTTCTTCCTCGCTCAGCACTTCGCCATGCGCATGCAGCCAGGCGATGCGGCGTCCGTCGCCGCTGGGCAGCACGATGTCGTGCACCCGTGCATCGCGCGTCAGGATCGCGGCAACCGCCCTCTCCAGCGCCTCCGTGCCAAAGCCGGTCAGCGCGGAAATCGGCACGACCGGGTCGTCCGATCGCTCGGCCTTCAGCGCCAGTTCCTCGCGCCGGTCGCCCGGGATGGCGTCCCACTTGTTCCAGGCCTCGATCACCGGAATGCTGAGGGCGCCCTCCTCTTCCGTGTTGATCTCCAGGTCAGCTAGGATCTGCACGACTTTCATCTTCTGCTCGTCCGCCATTGCGCTGGACATGTCGCGGACGTGGACGATGATGTCGGCCCCGGTCACTTCTTCAAGCGTGGCGCGGAAGGCCGCGACAAGCTGCGTCGGAAGGTCTGAGATGAAGCCCACCGTATCCGACAGGATCGCCTTTTCCACCCCCGGCAGCCCGATCGCGCGCATCGTGGGGTCCAGCGTCGCGAACAGCAGGTCTTCCGCCATCACTTCCGCGCCCGTCAGGCGGTTGAACAGCGTCGACTTGCCCGCGTTGGTATAGCCGACCAGCGCCACCACCGGCCACGGCGCGCGCCCTCGCCGCGCGCGGTGCAGCGCGCGCGTGCGGCGCACCTGTTCGAGCTCGCGGCGCAGGCGGGCCATGCGGTCGCGGATCATCCGGCGGTCGGCCTCGATCTGCGTTTCGCCCGGACCGCCAAGGAAGCCGAAGCCGCCGCGCTGCCGTTCGAGGTGGGTCCAGCTGCGAACCAGCCGGCCAGCCTGGTAGTCCAGATGCGCCAGCTCGACCTGCAGCCGCCCTTCGGCGGTCGCAGCCCGCTCGCCGAAGATCTCGAGGATCAAGCCGGTCCGGTCGATGACCTTGCGCTTCAGCCCGTCTTCCAGGTTGCGCTGCTGGATGGCCGAAAGCGCGCCATCGACGATGACCAGCTCGGCCTCGCCCATCTCGCAGGCCGCGCGAATATTCTCGATCTGTCCCGAACCGAACAGCGTTCCGGGCCGCACCTCGCGTACGGGGATGATGAAGCTGTCGACGATGTCCAGCCCGATGGCGAGCGCAAGCCCCCTTCCCTCGTCGAGCCGCGCTTCGGGATCGGGAAGGTTCTCCTTGCGAATGTCGGGCAGCACCACGACGGCGCGCGCGCCCCGTGTCACTTCGCCGCTTACATCGTCACTTCCGAAAATATCCTCGCCCAGGGGCGTTCTCCGTCTATTCCTCGCCCGCCCAGTCGCCTGTCAGGTCGACATGGGTGATCGGCTGAACGGTCGAGATAGCATGTTTATACGCAAGCTGCACATAGCCCTCGCGCTCGAGCAGCATGCAGAACAAATCATAGGCCGCGATCCGGCCCTGCAACATCACGCCATTGATGAGGAACATGGTGACCTGCGCGCCCGCATCGCGAACCGACGACAGGAACACGTCCTGGAGCATCCGCTTGCCCTTCGCGTCCTCACTGAACTCGAACAATGCGGCATCGACCGGCTGCGTCGGCATGATCGTGCTGATCGCGTGCTTGTAGACCAGCTGGGTCTGCCCGTCGCGGCGCAGCAGGATCGAGAAATTGTCGAACCAGGTCACGATGCCCTGCAGCTTCACGCCCTTGACCAGGAACATGGTGACCGGTGTCTTCTGCTTGCGCAGGTGATTGAGGAAGATGTCCTGCAGGTTCTGCCCCTTGCCAGCGCTCGGCTTGGCGGCGGGCGCCTTGGGCGCAGCCTTGGGCTTGGTCACCTTGGGCGCAGTGGTCTTCGCGGGCGTGCTCTCGGTCTCGGCGGTCTCGACCGCCTTTTCCGGTGCTGCCTCGCTGGGCGCTGCCCCACTTGGCGCTGCATCGTCCGACTTGGTACGGATGCTCAGCGTCTTTCCGGCCATTAATGGTCTCCTGTTGTTGGCTCGCGGGTCCTGCGATGACCCACGGCGTTCTGGCACCTGCGATGGCACCGAATAGCGGCCGTCATAGCACGGCCGTTATAATACCCATAGTAATTGCTGCATTGCAGC
>JAPYSD010000526.1 GCA_029936705.1 Croceicoccus sp.
AGATGTTCGGCCCCGGCGCCCGCCCGCCCAGCCCCGACGTCGAGGACACGGTCAAGGGAATCGCGCCGCAGATCGCCGATGCGCGCGCCGCCTTTCGGCTGATCCGCGACCGCGCCGGTGAATGGAATGTCGATCCCGACCGCATCGGCATGCTCGGCTTTTCGGCGGGCGCGATGCTGACCATGGCGACCGAATTGCGCGGCGAGGAAGCGAGCCCCGCGTTCCTGGGCAATATCTATGGCCCGATCACCGACTTCCCGGTTCCCGCCGACGCCCCGCCGCTGTTCGTGGCGCTGGCCGCCGACGATCCGTTCTTCGCCAATGCAGGCTTCGGCCTGATCGAGGACTGGAAGGAAGCCGGACGCCCGGTCGAGTTCCACTTCTACGAACAGGGCGGCCACGGTTTCGGCATGTACCCCAAGGAGACGACCAGCACCGGCTGGTTCGACGCCTTCGCCGACTGGCTGCGGATGCACGGCTTCATCAAGGCAGGCGGCTGACCCGCCCCGCGCGCCGCTGATCGGGGAACCCGGCCGGCGGCGCGACTTGCGCATCAAAAATGGTAGCGCTACCACAACGACAACAGACAGAATCGAACGGGAGAGTATGATGGACTGGAAACGCATTTTGCTGGGCGGCGCCGCGCTGGCAGCGCTGGCAGGCGGAACCGCCCACGCGCAGGATACGGCCACGCAGGACGGAACCGCGCTGGACCTGTCCGACCGCGAGTATTTCGAGGCGCCCGGCACCAACGTACTGGTGTTCTCGAACTGGTACGACGGGTTGTTCGCCGATTCCAAGATCAGCGGCGTCGAACTGATCCAGCAGGGCGAACGCATCGCCACCAATGGCGACGTGCGCCTATCGGCCACGCCCGGCCAATGGGACGCGATCGGCCGCATGATCGATCGCAAGGTCGATGCCGCCAACGGCCGGGTCGAGGTGACGCTGGAATATCCGCAATACGACTTCCAGTACCGCATCGTCGCGCAGGAAGCGGGCGATGCGGTGAAGCTGACCGTCCTGCTCGACCAGCCGCTGCCGCAGGCCCTGGCGGGCAAGGCGGGGCTGAACCTCGAATTCCTGCCGTCCGCCTATTTCCGGCAAAGCTATTTCGCCGATGGCACCCCGGGCGCCTTCCCCCGCTATCCCGCCGCGAACATGGTCGCGGGCGGAGAGCGCAACGCCGCCAGCGGCCGCGACTTCGGCCCAGGCGCCGAACCGCTGCCGATGGCCGCGGGCAAGACGCTGGTGCTGGCCCCCGACGATCCGGCCCGCCGCGTGACCATTGCGTCCAGCGGCAGCGACCTCGCGCTTTATGACGGGCGCAACCAGGCGCAGAACGGCTGGTTCGTGGTCCGCAGCCTGCTGCCCGCGGGCAAGACCGGCGCGGTGGCCGAATGGACGCTGACGCCCAACGCGGTCCCCGGCTGGATGCGCGAACCGGTGATCGGCCATTCACAGCTGGGCTATGTCCCGCAGCAGGCCAAGCGCGCAGTGATCGAACTGGACGCCGGCGACACCCCCACCGGCGAGGTCCGCCTGCTGCGCATCGACGCGCAAGGGAACGAAACCGTGGCCGCATCCGGCACGCCCCAGCCGTGGGGCGACTATCTGCGCTACAATTACGCCGTGTTCGACTTCTCGCAGTTGCGCGAGCCCGGCCTCTACACGCTGGCCTATCGTGACCAGCGCACCGCCCCCTTCCGCATTGCCGATGATGTGTACGAGGATGCATGGCACCCGGGCATGGACATCTACATGCCGGTGCAGATGGACCACATGCTGGTGAACGAGGCCTATCGCGTATGGCACGGCGATTCGCACCGCGACGATGCGCGCCAGGCGCCCGTGAACCACGAACATATCGACCTCTACCGTCAGGGCTCCACCACCGACACGCGCTTCAAGCCGGGTGAGCATATTCCCGGCATGACCGTGGGCGGCTGGCTCGACGCGGGCGATTTCGACATCCGCACCCAGACGCAATATGCGGTGGTGCGCGAACTGGCGCATATCTGGGACCAGTTTCGGCCCGATCGCGACCAGACGCTGGTCGACGAAGACCTCCGCCGCGTCGAAATGCACGTCCCCGACGGCCATCCCGACATCCAGCAGCAGATCGCGCACGGCGTGCTCTACCTCGTGTCGATGTACGATGCGGTCGGCCATGCGGTGCACGGCGTGGTGGAACCCGACGTAGCGCAATACACCCACCTCGGCGATGCGGCGACCAAGACCGACGGGCTGATTTATGACGAATCGCTGGAATTCGGCGAGCGGACCGCGACCCACAGCGGCACGCCCGACGACCGCTGGGTCTTCACCACCCGCGCCAGCGCGCTCGACTATGGCACCGCCGCCGCGCTGGCCGCCGCCGCACGCTCGCTCAAGGGCTTCGACGACGCGCTCGCCGCCAAGGCGCTGCTCATCGCCGAGGATACCTGGCAGGAGGAACAGTCGCGCGAGCCGTTCACCTACAGCCACGGCAACACCACCGGCGGCTGGCTTCCGGGCGAGGAATTCACCGCCGCCGCCGAATTGTTGAACACCACGGGCAAGCCGCAATACGCCCGCCGCGTGGCCGAGCTATGGCCCGAGGTGTCCGAGCAGGCGGCGCAATATATTCGCACCGCGCTGAGCGTGCTGCCGAAAATGCCCGCCAGCTTCCGCGGCGAAGTCGAAAAGGCCGCGCGCGAGATTACCTCCGCCAAGGAGCCGTTCACCGGCCCCAACCCCTATGG